>JBCCZF010000258.1:0-5169 GCA_039188035.1 Bacteroidota bacterium
ATAACCAAGCCTTGCCAGGGGAAGGGCATTCCTCCCTTGTCCGCAACCCAGGTCCAATACCTTTCCTTGAACAGGATATTTGGCAAAAAAAGCGATTAATTCGGGACAGGACTCCCCAAAGAGGTCCTTTGTGGTATAACGCTTGACGTAAGTTGTACCCATGAGTCTTGGCAATAGGTGCTGTTTAAATACGGGCGGGTAACCTATTCTTTCAATACAGCAAAGAAAGAGGATCCTAACCGCTGCTAAACCCCTGGGAAATGCGTAAGCGCCAAGGTTCATGATATGGAGGCGAACAGGCGCTCTATTCCTCCTCCGAATTTTCGGCATCACCTTGGGACGCTTCCTTTTGAAGGTTGTTTTCCATGATGTTGAGCCGCTTTAGTTTGGCCATCCAAGTAGCTAGGGCTTCTTTATGTCCCTCCACTTTTTTCACCACTTCCCGTACCATGGGATTGTCCTCGGAGGCATGGGAGAAAAATTGCAGGTTGTTTTCCAGTTGGCGAATCTCATTTTTGCTCTCCTCTATCTTTTTTCGAATAAAGGAACGTTCATTGGCTATGGCCCTACCATCCTGCTCCTTGGAGAGTTGTTGGATCTTATTGCCATATTTGAGAAGCTCTGCCTGTCGTTGGTCGACCTTCATCTTGCGCAATACGGCATCTAAGATCTTATTGAATTTTTGGTTGATGTTCTTCTTGTTATAGGGCACCCGGCCATAGGATTTCCATTCCTGTATAAAGGTTTTTATTTGTGCCATATCCGCTTCCCTATCATCTCCCGGGGAAAATCCTTTTAAACGATCCATAAGCGCTTCCTTTTGGGCCAGGTTTTCCATTTCTTCCTTGTGGGACTTGTTCTTGAGCGCATGTAAACGATCAAAATAATGGTTGCAAGCGCTTTTGAAGTCTTTCCAGAGCGCATCCGAGTACTTTCGGGGTACATGCCCAATATGCTTCCACTCGCTTTGGATACGTTTCATTTCCTGGGTGGCCATATCCCAATCTTCACTATCCTTTAGGGCAAGGGCCAGTTCCAAAAGATTGCGTTTTTTCTCCAGATTATCGTGTTGTTCTTTTTTAAGGCTTTTGTAATAGGCGTTCTTGTTGCGGTTAAATTGCCGTACGGCTTCCTTAAAGGATTTCCAGGTGTCCTCGTTAACCCGTTGCGGAACCTTGCCTGCTTTAAAAAAAGATTCCCGCAAGGCCTCGATCTTTTGTATCTGTTGTTGTAGGGCCTTGTGGTTGCCGGCCACATCCTGGGCAATGGCCGTAATGGATGCGATGATTTCCTGTTTGCGCTCCAGGTTCTTTTCGTATTGGCTGTCCAATTCCTTAAAGTGCTCCTGCCTTCTTTGGTGTAGCCCCTTGGTAGCATTGCTGAACCGCTCCCAGATAGCCTCCCTATGCGTCTTGTCCACCGGGCCAATATCCTCTTTCCACACTTTGTGAAGGGTCTGTAGTTCCTGGAATGCCTTGCCCAGGTCCGGTTCCTGTAAGAGGGCTTCGGCCCGTTCTGCTATTTTTTGCTTTTCCTCCAGGTTATGCTTGAAATCCAGGTCCCGAAGTTCCCGGTTCAGGTGCAGGAAGTCATAAAATATCTCAAGGTGGTGGTGATAAGTGCGCCATACGTTATTGTAATGGGTCCTTGGCACGGCACCTGCATTTCGCCAACGTTCTTGCAAGCCCTTAAAGGTCTTATAGGTGGTGTTCATGTCCTCCTCCACTGTCATAAGTCCCTTGAGTTCCTCTATGATTTCTAACCTTCGGGCTAGATTTTCCTTGAGGTTCTTTTCCAGATCTTTGTGGTATTGGTTCTTTTTTTCGCGATAGTCGGCAAAAACCTCATTGAACTGGCGTTTGGTTACGGAATTGTATCTAAAATCGATTTCATTCCCTCCATTGGCGATAAATTCTTCCTTCTTATGCTCTATAAATTCTTGGAACTTTTGATCGAACTCATACTTAATACCATCCACATGTTTTTTAATGGCCTGTACCTTTTCATTGCGCACGAGCCGTTGCAGTTCGCCCACCAAGTTTTCCATGGACATGGCATGGTAGTCCAATAGGGGAATGCGATGTCGCTGCGCATTGTCTTTGTCCTCCGCATCTTCCGCGTTGGTTGCCTCTATTTCCGCAAGCGGGTTTTCTATCCCACCTGCGGGGGCATTTGGAGCCTGCGCAGCTTTTGGTATTTCAATATTGGAGTCCTTGTCTTTTGTTACCTCTTTCTCCTGCGTTTCACGATTAACCGATTCGGAAGGGAGTGTCTCGGGGATTTGGTTCACCGCTTTACCTTGCTGCCTATCGGTTGGGGTTTTAGGAGTGGCCTCTTGGGTTTCCTGAACCCCTTGTTCCGGTTCCCGCACTTCGCTTGGGTCAATAGCTCCTGAAGCTATTGCTTGCGGCGTTTCCGTAGTCTTGCCCAAATCGTGATTTTTTTGGACAGGGCTAGTTTCCCCGGTGTCGGGGAGCGTATTTTCATTGTCCTGTACTGTTTCCGGCAATGCTTCGGTCGTCGCCGAGCCTTCCTTCATCACCTGCTCCCGTAAATCCTGTTCTTTCCCTTCCAACATGTTCAAATAGTTTAACTTTTGGAAAATATGCCAAGGAAAGATACTAACAAGCCTGCTAACCGCAAAAATTATGGGAAGTTTCTTTCTAAGGCACATACCGCTTTTACGGTAATGGGCCGTATGGCACACCTCTCAGGGCCCCAGGAAAAAAAGAAGTTTTAGCTTCATTTTAATCATTCAAATCCTGTGTATGTCCAATAACTGGACATTGTATTGAGTTCGCCTTTGGCACACAATACCATTTCAAAATTAGTGTTAGGCCCATAAGCTTGTCCATTTTCCCCGTGCCTTCAAAACGACAACAACTCAAGCCGATAGCATTCCGTTAAACTTCTGATGAATCCTTTTTCGAAAATAACAAGGGAAAATGTCTTCCGTAACGCGTTACATTGCGTGCAGTCGGGATGTGGTCGCTAGCTTGTTTTGACGATGAAATCCAAGATGGGGTCTCAACCGCACCGCACCCGATAATTCCGGGCTTTGGTCTATTGCCAAACGGCTCGCTGCAAGCGCACCAAAGGCCTACTAGCACAGCGAATACTTCTTTTGTTTTAAAAGTGTCATTCCCCCTTCAATGAATCCAAGCTCAGGCAGCCCAACTAAAGGGAGGATGTTTTATGGGCACCCGGATACGGGCATTTTCATGAGGAAGCCCAATCAGCGAGTCCAGATTTCCCAAGCTTTTTCGGCCTGTAACTCCAACATGGGCAATCCATTTTGTATACTGGCCCCTTGGGCTTCCCCGGCCAACAAAAATGCCGTTTTGGAAGGATTGTAGATCAAATCGTAAAGTAGATGTCCAGGCCCCAACAAAGGATAGGGGAGGTAGGGTTTCTGATCTACATGGGGAAACGTGCCCAAAGGTGTGCAGTTGATCACAATATTGAATTCCTCCAGTGTGTCCCCATCAATTTCCGTATAGTGCATTTGCCCTGTTTTCGGGTTACGGGATACCTGTCTAAAAGGAAGGCCCAAACGTTCCAAAACATAGGCCACTGCCTTGGAGGCTCCCCCGGTTCCTAGGATAAGTCCACCCCGGTGTTGTCCCGTCAACAAGGGTTCCAAAGAACTCTGGAAGCCAAAGATATCCGTATTGTGGCCAATTCGCTCAGAACCCCGGAACGCTATCGTATTGACGGCCCCTATTTCTTTTGCCGGCCCCTCCAACCGATTCAGGAAGGGAATTACCGCTTCCTTATAGGGTATGGTAACGTTAAGGCCCTTTAGGTTAGGGGTATCCTCCAGGATTCCGGGAAAATCTTGGATATCCTGTAGGTCAAAATTCCCATAGGAATACCCCTCCAGTCCCATACGGGCGAATTTTTGGGTAAAATACCCTTTGGAAAAGGAATAGGAAATGTTTTTCCCTACCAATCCATATCTACTTTTGTCTTGCTCTATATTTACCATACCATGCCAATCCCAATAAAACAAATAAACCAATACAAATGAAAAAAATAGCCCACCATGTCTCCGAACGTCCTAAATCCGGTAAAAAACGTTCGTAATTCACGATGATTTCCTTTCCATTGCTATCCAAGACCACCTGGCCCTGGGCGTTGGTTTTATAGATTGTTTTTTTCCATGGCCATACCACCCCCAGGGAACCCGTGATAAATCCAATGATAACGGCTGTGGTAATATGCTTAAAATGCTTTAGGACATAGCTAAGGATATGGGATAAGGTGACTAGTCCTACCGCCGACCCCAAGGTGAAAACGGCAAGGATGGTAAGGGTTTCCAAACGTTGTTCGTTTCTTATAAAACCAAAATCGCCCCGAAGCACCTCCGCCATGGTGTCATACAAAGCGTTTACGGAATCTACCAGAAGCAATACATAATTGCCCAAAAGAATAAGGATAAAAGATCCGGAGAGTCCAGGAAGCGTCATTCCGGAAACACTGATTATCCCACAAAAAAAGATAAAGACGAGGTTGTTGTTCTCCCTTGCGGGGCTCAAAAAGCTAATGGAAATCCCCACGGCCAGTCCTAGGAATCCTGCAAGTATTGTCTTTTTGTTCCAATGCCCAAAATCCTTGGCAATATAGTAGATGGAGCCAAGTATCATACCAAAAAAAGCGGCCCAGACAAAAAGCTCCTTTTGCTCCAAAAAATAATCCAATAGTTTGGAGACGCTGAAATAACTTACCAACATACCAAAGATCAGCAGGGACAGGAAGGCACCGTTAACGTAGCGATAAAAGCTTTTGAACCTTCCGTTGAACAACAGTTTAAAGGCCTTGCCGTTAATTTTTTGCAGCGAGTAGATAAATTCCTCGTAGAAACCGCCCACAAAGGCCACAATACCCCCGGAGACCCCGGGGACTTTGTTCGCGGCCCCCATAACGAGCCCTTTGAGCACCAGGAAAACCTTGTCCATAAATGTTCCGGGCATCTGCATAAGGGTTTTACGCTTTAGTTTTTTGTGGCCGTTCTTTCCAGAATGAAAATAAGGGAAAAACCAGCGATGGCCGCGATAAGCGCATAGGTCAACTGGGCATCGCCCTCAAAGCCTGTGGGCCAAACGTTTTCATCCAGAACTATAGTTTTTTTACCCACTTGCCGGGTTTCCAATATCCTTTTCCAGGGCC
>JBCCZF010000259.1:0-5167 GCA_039188035.1 Bacteroidota bacterium
GTTCCTCCCTTTTAAAAGGAAGGTGTCCCACTTTGGCAACAACTTCCAAGCACCAAATTTTAAAATTGGAGTTTGGAATTTGGAATTTTCAACGGTCCATCTTCCATCCCTAATGGATATACAAAATAAACTCTACATTTGTAGAATAAAAACTTTTGTTCTATGTTTGTAGAGCCATTAATATGAATCTTGAACAATGCAGTTATCAAAATCCGAAGAGGAATTGATGAACATCCTTTGGAAAAGGAAACGGGCCTTTATGAAAGAACTATTGGAAGTCTATCCAGAACCCAGGCCCGCCACCACTACTGTGGCCACCCTGCTGAAGCGGATGACGGACAAGGGTTTTGTGGGCTACACCGCCATTGGCCGGTCCCGGCAATACTATCCCCTGGTAAAAAAGACGGATTACTTTTCCAAGCATGTAAACGGACTTATCAAGAACTTCTTCAATGACAGTGCCTCCCAATTTGCCTCTTTCTTTACCCGGGAAACGGATCTTAGCAAGGAGGAATTGGAAGAACTTCGAAAATTGATCGACCAGGAAATTCAAAAGAAATGAGCCTCTTACCGTACTTCCTTAAATCTACCGTTTGTCTGTTCCTGTTCTGGGCCTTTTATACCATTTTCCTGGAAAGGGAAAGCATGCACGGGCTCAAACGGTTTTATCTATTGATTACCCTGGCCTCTGCCTTTACCATTCCCGCCATCACCTTTACCCAAATAGTGGAAGTTCCGTATACCATACCTGCCGGAATTACGGAATACGTGGAAACGCCCTTCCAATGGCAGACCCGCAGGGTGGATCCGGATACGGCTGCCGGAATCCCCTGGCTTTGGATCGTTTATCTTTTGGGGACCGCCTTTTTTGCGCTTCGCTTCGCCCATAACCTGTACAGCGTACTACGGCGTATGCGCAAAAACCCCCGAATAAAAAGAGGACGGAGTATACTAGTCCTGCTCCGGGACCGTGTATTGCCCCATACCTTTCTAAGGTATGTCTTTTTAAACCGTGCCGACTTTAAGGCCCAAAAAGTGCCCAAAGAAGTCCTTTGGCACGAAGAGGCACATGCCATCGAAAAACACAGCCTCGATATTCTTTTGTTGGAAGCCCTCCAGATCCTGTTCTGGTTTAATCCCGCACTTCTCCTTATGCGAAACGCCATAAAGCTTAACCATGAATTTTTGGCTGATCGGGCTGTGACCCGGAAAGGCATTCCAAAGTCGGACTATCAAGAAATCATCCTAGTTTATTCATCCAATCAATATCGGCCATTCCCATGTGCTATGGGGATGGTCAATGCCATTCATCTCTCATCGTACACATCAATCAAAAAACGCTTTACCGTCATGAAAAAAAGAACCTCCAAAAGTTCCGGGGCAGTCCGGGCCATTCTGGTGCTGCCCCTTCTGGGGCTCCTCCTTTTCGGATTTAGCGAAACAAAAACCGTATTCGTGAAAACGAATCCTTGTCCCCAGGAAACCATCCAAAAAAACAAGCCAACCCAGAACGCCCTTGCCCAATGGCAGGAAGGACTGACCAAAAAGCAAATGCGGGAATACAACACCTTGGCCTCCAAATACAACAAAATGCTGGCCCAGGACGATCATGTTTTCATCAAAAGTTCCGATGTGGACAGACTGGTGTACCTGCACGCCCACATGACCGAGGCCCAAAGGGAGGGCGCGCAACCCTTTCCCACCTTTCCAGGGCCTCCGGAACCTCCCTCCCCGCCTATGGCCCCCGAGGAGGAACTGGTCATGCTTCAAGAGCAAATGGCAGAAAAGCAACTTCATAGGGAGCGGCAACACCTTGTCCTGGAACAAAAGGCCAAGGAAATGGAGGTGTTGCATCTGGAAATGGAGGAAAAGGCCGCCCTGATGGAAAAAGAGGAGTGCAAAATTCGGGAAGAAGCCCAAAAACTGGAGGGCCAAAGTCTTGAGAGGGAACAAAAAGCCATGGAAATGGAACAAAAAAACCTGGAAATTGAGCAAAAGGTTTTGGAGATGCAACGGGAGGCCCGTGAAATGAAAATACCAAAACCCGAGGCCCCTAACGCCCCCAGATCACCCGTGGAACACATTAAGGAAATGGCCCAACAGAACGCCCTATTTTACCACAATGAGGAAGAAATCAGCGCCGAAAAGGCCATAGAGATACTCCAGAAAAACCATACCAGAATCAAAATTAAGACACGACACAAAAACCTGGAGCGACCCGAAATACAGATTACCACCGTAACTTCCAGGGGCCTAAACCCCACAAGGGAAGCATCAAAGACAAGCTTGCCCTGCAGGGTTACCTTAAAAAAAGTACCCTTAAACCCTACCTTTTCCAACCAAACCGTGTCCATTAACAATGTTGCCGGTCGTCTAAAATTGTTCCAGAAAAGCTGTTGCCCCTATGCCCAGTACTACCTGGATGGCAACCCTATAGCCACTAAAAAAGCCCTGCACCTCTTTATCAAAAACAAAACGCAAAAAATTACGGTGGGAAATACCCATGTCCCCGGACTGTCCCTAAGCTGCCCGGACTTGCCCAAAAAATCATAAATCCCGGCAAAGCTTGGATTTCCATTTTCCACTAACTTCACCCGGTGTTCCCAAGGACAGTTTAAAGGAGGCCCACGGTTCCGGCAATACCGTTTTCAATACTTTTGAAAAACAGTACCTTTCAGCTACTCTCTTACATACAAATACTACAAATTAAAGGCACGTGGATAGTTTCATGATACCTTCCCTCTTCATTTTAAAAAATGAAAATACTGTAAATCAATTTTTTGGAAAAAAGTCCAACAATTTTTTGTGAAGAAATAGACAAGTATATAGATACCTTAGGTTAGATACAGTTTTTTATACTTACATTGTGGGTAATTACTAACTAATACCATTAACAATGAAAAGATTTAATCTCTTTTATCTTACGGCCCTCGCTCTAAGTATTTCCCTGACCAGTTGCGAATTTATCGATGATTTTATTGGAGGGGGTGATGATCCCGATACCAAGGGGGACACTCCAAAAGAACAGGCCTACCTACTGTTGGAAAGTATCAAGGAGGATGGAGGCACCCCCTACGATGCCGAACATCCGGCACTGACCTTTACCGAAGCGCAGAATGTTTTCCTGCCCAGTGTTCTGGGCATCGATTTCCGCATTGATAGGGCCGTGGTCCCCGCAGGGCCCACAGCGCGATTTCCTTTGTTCCAAGGTTGGGAGACCTTGCCCAACGGCAATCATAGAAAAGGATATTACGTTATCACGGAAGCCTCTAACCGCTACTTTGCAGAAAAGCTGGGCGTAATCTATGCACCCCGAATGGCCAATGCCATTGGCTCGGGAGGAGAGCAATATGCCACTTGGACGGACGATGGCCGGTTGATTTTTGAAGGATCGGTCGATTTCTCACCCAAAAGATCGCTCGTCGCCGGAGGCACCTCCGAGGACGGCCTTTTGGTAGGTTTCCCCCCCGCCGAGGTGAACGCGGGCGCCGTAGCGGACGACAATTGGTCTTCCTATGTGGTGCTGCCCTATACGGACATTGTAATCAATGCACAATTGGTGGCCAACGATACCGGAATCCACGACCGCATCCCCAACCCCGCCGGAAACGGGCAAGAACAGGAAGACGACCTTGACAACCCCAATCTGGCCATTGACCAAGCCGCTGTGGTAATGCAACTTTTGGACGGATGGCAGGACGGCAAGCCCTATTACTTTCATATTGTGACGGACACTTCGGATCCCGCCCCTGCGGCTATCGAGCTGGGCGTGTTTGCCCCGAAGTTGGCCAATCTACCCACTTTCGGTGTTTTTCCTGGGGGTTCTATGCTCCCCTTTAGCCCAACGGCCAACGGAAGAACCTTCGACAACGGGGATGGCCTGGGTGTACAAGGTCTAAATGCGGCCTCTTTGAGCGATAGGCAGGTACAAGACCCCACGAATACCTTCCCCATAGATCCCCGGGATGTCCGATACGCTCCCATGTGGGATGCCCACATTACGGAATTTACCATTCCGGAAGAAGATCGCCCTATCCTAACAAGCTTTGAACAGGTAAACGAGCTTTTAGCGGACGGCACCTTGATTCCCTTTCGGGGCAATGGTAATCCGGAGCCCCTGGACAATGCCCTGTCCGATCTTTTGACCGCAACCGGGGCGATCATTAACTGCCCGGTAATTACGCAGCCCCAGGCAAGTGTTATAGGTACCCAAATTGGGGAACCAAGAAACTACTAGCGCCAGTTTCCCCGAATCCCTTCCATTTTTAAGAGCTTGTTTTGAACTGTTTCGCTTGAACAAACCAACTCAAGACGAGTTCCAAATCAAAAAAGGGCCGCCCCTTAGGGGCGGCCCTTACGCATACCTGGCCCATAACCTGGCCTTACCGATCCACGCAAAGGCCCGGTCATTAACTTTAGTTTCTTTTTTGTAACAAATCCCCAAAAACCACGTTCTAACAGGTAAGAGCTTGTTTAAATCCCTTATCTTTTAAACAAGCCCTAAGACCATCATCAATCAAAAAACGAACATCATGTTACAACGCTTTTTTATCCTCTGCTCCGGGGCGGATACGGCCATTCTTGAAACCTGTTCCCAAGGGGAACGCAACAAATATGCCGGCATAGGAGCCACCGTATTCTTTACGGCACTTATGGCCTGTATTGCCTGTAGTTATGCCCTATATACGGTTTTTGACAATCCATATACCTCCATTTTCTTTGGTTTGGTCTGGGGCCTCTTAATTTTTAACCTGGATCGCTTTATCGTATCTACCCTCAAAAAACGAAACCATTTTGGCAAGGAACTACTACAGGCCGTGCCTAGGATACTCTTGGCCGTTATCATTGCCGTAGTAATCTCCAAACCTTTGGAAATGAAAATTTTTGAAAAGGAAATCAATCAGGTATTGTTGGAACAAAAGAACGCCATGACCTTGGCCAACAAACAGCAATTGGCCCTGCAATATAACCCGAACATAGAACAGCTCAATACAGATATTGCCACCTTAAAGCAGGAAATCGCGGTCAAGGAGGCGGAGACCAATGCTTTATACGATACCTATATCTCCGAGGCAGAGGGAACGGCCGGAACAGGACTTTTGGGCAAGGGACCCGTATATAAGGAAAAACGGGAAAAGCACGATGCCGCCCTTGCTGAACTACAAAC
>JBCCZF010000260.1:0-5156 GCA_039188035.1 Bacteroidota bacterium
AGACATTATATAGCTTGGGTACCACAATTCCGGAATTGCGTAAGATCTACTTTATACAGGGGGTAATGGTCACCGGCTTTGGTGGTCTTATTGGGGTGCTGCTCGGTTCCCTCCTTATTGGATCTCAACTGGCCCTTGGGTGGCTCAAGATTACCCCCACCCTGGCCTATCCTGTGGAATATAAGGGAATCAATATTTTAATCGTTCTGTCCACAATCATTGTACTGGGTATTCTGGCCTCCAAGATTGCGAGCAGTAGAATCAGCAAAAAATTAATTGCCCAATAGGGGCAATTACCCCCTTTAGGCCCTCTTTACACTAGATATTTTTGGAATTTGGGATTTCACCCTAGATTCCCGGAAAGCACCTCTTTTTGGAAGGAAAAACCCTTAAATTGCTCCAGTACCTCATCAAAGGCGGCAAAAACATCCGCGGCATCGTCACTGGTCACCATTTTCATGCGGTATTCCTTAAAGTGGGGAATACCTTTAAAGTAATTGGTATAGTGCCTGCGGGTCTCAAAGACCCCCAGCTTCTCCCCTTTCCAATCTATGGCCATCTGTAAGTGGCGACGTGCGGCGGTTACCCGTTCTTCCATGGTAGGCGGCGCCAAGTGTTCCCCGGTCTTAAAAAAGTGCTTTACGGCGGCAAAGAACCAAGGATAGCCAATACTGGCCCGCCCGATCATGGCCCCGTCCAGACCATAGTCGTCCCACATGCGCATGGCGGCCTCAGGAGAGTCCACATCCCCATTTCCAAAAACCGGGATGTGCATTCTGGGGTTGTTTTTAACGGCGGCTATAGGTTTCCAGTCCGCTTGGCCCTTATACATCTGGGCCCGGGTACGGCCATGTATTGCAATGGCCTGGCAACCCACATCCTGTAAGCGCTCCGCCACTTCCACAATCTTAATGGAATCATGGTCCCAGCCCAAACGCGTCTTTACCGTTACGGGAAGTTTGGTATGGTTTACCATGGCCTTGGTCAAGGCCACCATCTTATCAATATCTTTTAAAATCCCGGCCCCCGCCCCTTTGCATACCACCTTTTTCACGGGGCAGCCAAAATTAATATCAATGATATCCGGATTGGATTTCTCCACAATTTCCACGGACTGCAACATGGAGTCCAGGTTCGCCCCAAAAATCTGGATTCCTACGGGACGTTCCTTTTCATAGATATCCAGTTTCATAACGCTTTTGGCGGCATCGCGGATCAGGCCTTCCGAAGAGATAAATTCGGTATAGACCACATCCGCCCCTTGTTCCTTGCAGAGCGCACGGAAGGGTGGGTCGCTCACATCCTCCATGGGGGCGAGCAATAAAGGGAATTCCGGTAATGTGATATCTCCTATCCTTGGCATGGGACAAATTTACAATTTCTTTGGAAGATGTATTCCTAACGATGATTCCCTTGGCTTAACTTCCGGTGCTGTATGAGGTCGTTTTGGGGCCCCTGTCTTCTTGGGTTCCTTAAAAGGCTTCTGATCCATTAGAAAGTGGATTCGGGACAGGAGTTCGGTTGCGGAAAAAGGTTTGGACAGTACCTGGAAAACCCCAAGATTATTGGCATCCCTAATGGTATTGTCCACTCGTCCCAAGGAGGAGAGTATAATAATAGGAACCTCCCTATTTACTTTTTTTGCATGGGAAATCACTTCAAACCCCGAACGATAGGGCAACATAACATCCATAATAATCAAATCCAAATTCGGAGTTCCCACGGCCAGTATGCCTTCATTCCCGTCATTGACGATTTGCAGTTCAAAGTTTTCCTTTTCCAGGATATGCCGTAACAGGGCAATTACCATACTGTTGTCCTCTACGATAAGAATCTTCTTCCTCTGTATCATAGTTTGTATTGAAGGGATAGAAAGACATCAAACTGGTTCTGTTTTCTATTGGGCACATATTCCTGTCTGTTGTAAATACACTGAAGACCCAGAATAAAGTGTTGTCCCAAGAGTTTGCTGCAAAGGGCGCCCGCCCTATAGGAATCCAAAGCGGCACGCTCATCAAACTGGATAATATTGGGACTCTCGTCCGGGGAACTGCCATAACCGGCAAGAAGCCCTATATAATCGTATTTGGTGTTGAAGTAATACCGCCAGGTACCGGTAAAAGCGGGATAGGTTTGGCCATTGTCAAAGAAAAGAAAGGATTGCAGGTTTAACCAGGAGGAACCCAAATACTTTCCCACACCTAGGGTTCCCACATAAACATCGGTACCCATACTGGTCCTAATATACCTTGTACCAATGTCCGTCTCCCATCCCGAATCAAAATTATGGATATAGGAATAGAAAAGGAGGAACTCTGGAAAAACGGGGTCGGCACTATATGAGGCACTAATGTAGGAGTTTCCTTTTTCTCCGGTCTTCACATACGATTCTAAGACAAACTGATAGCCAGAACGTAGACTTTCGCCCTGGGCCCTTCGATTGGCATAGTTGATACGGCCAACAAGACTAAAGGGTTTCCGTTCCCGTATGTATTGAATTCCTGTTAAATGCCAAGGGCCCGCGCCATCACGGTTAAAGAACGAGTAGCTATAATCTACCCCGATACGATCTGAGGAATATCTAGCCTTTTTTTCCTTGTAAAGTTGTTGTAGGTTGATATCCCCCGGGTATTTTTGCAGTAGTTCTTGCAGGTATTCCCAGACTGCGCTTTCATCCCCCAGGAGTTGTACTATTTTTAGTTTGGACATGGAAAATGCCTTGCTATCCGGATAATGGGCCAGGGCCTTTTCCACTACCCCAAGGGCGTCCACATAGGCTTTGGACCGCATGTACAATTGGACGAGTTCGTGAAACGCTTCCCTGTAGATCGGGGCGCGTTCCACCACTTGTTGAAAATAGTATAGGGCACTTTCCTTCTTTCCCGTCCTGGCAAAAGTGCGGCCCAATAACAGATAAAAGTCGTAGTATTCAGGAGCCTCCTTAATTCCTAGTCTGCCCTGCATAATGGCAGTGGTATAGGCTTCTCCCCTAAAGCTTTTGATCCCTTGTTGCAATAGGCTGTCCGTATCTATTTTTTGGCCAAGACCATACAGGAAGGAAAAACAAATGAGGGGGTAAATAAGTGCCTTCCTTTTCATGATTCGGCAAGATTATCAAACCCCTTTCTGTTCATCACCCCCCATTTTTGCTCCCTATTGATCAAAAAGTGCACATAGCCCCGGAGAAAAGCAAAAACGTTAAGCGGATGATACACAAAGGGTTCTACCAAAGCGGTAAAGATCAGGGAACCCATTTCCCGAACACTGGCATAATGCTTATAAAAGATCTGATCCACCAAGACGGAAAGCAGGGTTACCGAACCATAGAACAAATAGACCGTTAACAGGATTATAAGCATGTGGCCTACGCCCATCCCAAAGTAAATGAGGTTAACCGCCAATACCAGAAGCCCCAAAAGCTCCATGATGGGCACTAAAAACTCAAAAAACACAAAATAAGGGAAGCCAATGAATCCGGTCCTTCCGTATTTGGGCCTGAACAAAATCTTTTTGTGCCGGTTTATGGTCTGTATCAATCCCCGGCCCCAACGGGTTCGCTGCCTAAGGAAAATGGTCATTGTACTGGGGACCTCTGTCCAGCACAAGGTCTCCGGAACATACTTGATCAAGAAATGTTCCTTCCTTTTATGCATCAACTGGCGCATTCGTATAATAAGATCCATATCCTCCCCCATGGATTTGTGCCAATATCCGCCGGCCGCTATGGCCGTTTCCTTATGGAACATGCCCAAACCACCGGACACCAATAAAAGACTATTGATATGGGTCCAGGCCATTCTTCCAAAAACAAAGGCGCGGGTATACTCCAATTCCTGGAACCTTGCAAAAAAATTGCTGGGAAAATGGGATTGGCGCAACATCCCGTCCTTAAACTCGCAGGCGTTGGATATGCGGATCATTCCTCCCGTGGCGATTACCTTTTCGGTATTCTCAATAAAAGGCTTCACCAAAGTGGAAATGGTATCTTTTCTTAGGATACAGTCCACATCGGTACAGATGAAGAAATCGTACTTGGCGGAATTTATCCCTGCGTTGGAGCCATCGGCCTTGCTACCTCCGTTTTCCTTGTCCACGACCAACAACTTGGAATATACGGGATCTGTAGATCTATAATGTCCGCGGACCGGCTGGGTCTCTACTCTTTCCTGATAGAAGAAGTTTACGCGTACCAAGCTAAATTCCGTAACCAGGGTTTCCAAAGTGCCGTCCGTACTTCCATCGTTTATAATAACCACCTCAAACTTGGGATATTCTTGGGAAAGTAGGGACTTCACGTTTTGGACAATGGTTGCGGCCTCATTGTAGGCCGGAGCCACTATGGATACCCCAACCGCTTGGTTGGATTTTACCAATACCTGATTTTGCAAAAAATACTTGGAACGATAGTATCTCCTTAGGGCCAAGGACGAAAGTATGCCCAGGATAAAATACACCAAAACATAACTGGACATGTAGCACATGCCCAATAGCTCAAGACCGTCAACTGTTTGCTCCAGAACACTCAAACCAAATAGGGGTCTTTTACATGCTGTACCATTTCCTCCAATACCTTATTATTGACCAATAGGGGGGATAATAAATCCTCGAAAAAATTGGGGTCCAGGGCATGGATACAATCGACCATTTCAAACACAATATCCGTATCCTTTTCTTTTTCCAATCGGGATATCAGAAAACGGGCGGCATTGTGATTGCCTATTTTCTTCAGGCTTTTTAGAATGTTTATTCTCCCCTCCTTATCACTTTCTATATCAAAGAGATCCAATAACAGCACATGGGCCTCTTCCATGCCCAATTTACCCACGGCCTTAACGGCCTCCCTTCGTATCCGAAAATTGGAGAACCATATTAAGCGCTTCATTTGATGAAAGGAAAACCGGGCCCTATACAATACCATGAGCTTAATTCCCAGGATTACTACCGAGGTATTCTTGCTCTCCAGTAAGTCTGTGGTATTTTTCGGCATATTGGGGGTGCTTTGGTGAATGGTATCCAGTATTTTCATTTCCTCCGCGCGGGTAAGGGGTTCGTCAAAATCACATAGGGCACCGAATTTCTGTGGGGAAAGGGTTACCAAGGCCATTAGGGCATTGGATTTAAGCTCTGGATTTTTGTCGTACAGAAACCGTCGTATC
>JBCCZF010000261.1:0-5137 GCA_039188035.1 Bacteroidota bacterium
AAAAATGTGGACAAGTTCCTTAAAAAGTTGAATAAAAAGGGCTTTTCAGAAGCAGATTATGTCCTTGATCCCGGATACAGTTTGTACTATGTGTACTTGGAGTATCATCCCTTTGGGCTTGAGGCGGTGGATGCCTGCGTTTCACAATTGGACGGTCGCTATAAAGACGACGTTTGGATCTTGAACGTACAAGGGTATAGTGCCAGCAGGGATATTGCCCAACTGGAGAATGGGGACGAAAACTCAATTGTGGATACCATAGAGGATAATACCACCCCAAGTGGAAAACGTCCAAGCGAATCCCCTATACGATCTAAGATTATTCAAAAAGCCGATTTTTATTTCAATAAGATGTGGTATGCCCAGGCCGCCGAACTATATGAAACCGCCTTGGAAAGAAATGAAAAAAACCATTCTTTCGATATTCTTAGAAAAGCCGGTGACGCCCACTACTTTAACACCAATATGGAAGGTGCGTACCGTTGGTATACCAAACTTTATGAGAACTATAAGAATCAGCTGGACGCGGAATACATATTCAAATATGCCCATGCCCTAAAAGGAACTGGAAAATATACCAAATCCAAACGCATGATGCGGTTGTACGATCGCATGATGGAGAATAGCACTTCCCCGGAAAAGGAGGTATTGCTCGACGAGTTGCTTGCGGATGATGGTACTCTGGAGGTGCAAAATCTGACCATAAATTCGGAATATTCCGATTTTGGGCCTATGTTCCTAGGTTCCGAGCAGTTGGTCTTCTCATCAGCGAAAGATTCTTCCTTTCTTAGCACGAGACGCTATAAGTGGAACAACCAGCCTTTTCTAGACCTATATACGGCTCGGGTAGATACCACTTCTGGCGACCTTAAAGAAATCCAAAAGCTCTCAAAAAAAATAAATACCAAGTATCATGAGGCCGCCGTTACTTTTTCACCGGACAAAACGGTAATCTATTTTACACGGAACAACTACGGAAAGAGGCTAAAGCGTGATAAGGATGGTGTTAACCATCTTAAGATATACACTTCGCAACTTGTGGACGGTGAATGGGCCCAAGCAGAAGAAGTTCCTTTCAACAGTAATGACTTTTCCGTGGGGCATCCTGCAATGTCCCCGGATGGAAAGCAGTTGTACTTTGTTTCCGACATGCCGGGAAGCCTAGGAAAAACCGATATTTTTGTGGTAGACGTTCTTGGGCAAAACCTTTTTTCAGAACCCAGGAACCTTGGTCCGGTAGTAAACACGGAAGGGAAGGAAATGTTTCCGTTCTTTGACGGGGAAACACTGTATTTTTCCTCCAACGGTCATACAGGGCTAGGCGGATTGGACGTGTACCGGGTATCGTATGACTCCGACGCCGGTTTTGGAGAACCGATGAACCTGGGCAAGCCCATTAACAGTAACAAGGACGACTTCTCCTATATTGTAGACAAATCCTCACAATCCGGGTATTTTGCCTCCAACCGGGAAGGTGGTCAAGGTGATGATGATATTTATTCCTTTGGTAAGATCAAAGAAGAAATTATACCAAAAAGTATAAATGCCATTGCCGGGATAGTTACCGATATCTTAACCGGTGAGCCTATTCCACAGGCTACCGTGAACCTCTATGACGAAGACGGGAATCCCATTAAAGAATTCATGACCAACCAGGATGGATCCTTTCTTTTTGAGGACTTGCAGCGCAATACACAGTATACCCTTAAAACACAAAGGGAAAATTTCTTGAACGATGAACGCAATGTGGCCACCGCGGACAATGAGACCGTAAATAAAGATGTGCAGCTACGTAAATTGGAAGAATTGATTACAGAGGCGGACGGAATTAAAAAGATAAATCTGGAAGCCATTCATTTTGATTTCGATAAATTCAAAATTCGGCCGGATGCCGCCAAAGAACTGGACAAACTTGTTGCCGTCTTGAATGAATACCAGGGTATGACCATTAAAATTGAGTCCCATACCGACTCCAGGGGAAGTAGGGCCTACAACAAATACCTTTCTGAGAGAAGGGCCAAGGCCACTAGGGACTACATCATTTCCCAAGGGATAGATTCCTCCCGTGTTGTTAGTGCCGCTGGTTATGGCGAAGATAGACTATTGAATGAATGTGACGGCACGGTGCGCTGCTCGGAAGCCCAACATGCCCTTAACCGTAGATCCGAATTCATTATCGTAAAGGATTAAGCCAAATCTTATTAGTATACTTTACAAGAAGGCCGTTGGATTCACCAACGGTCTTTTTTTTTTTGGGCATTTTGCTCTTCCTACAGCTGGAATGTCCTTTGTAGGAGTCGTTTAGGGAAAAGCGGTTTCACAACAAATCCAATAGGACGAGACAACAAAAGCGGTCCCACGGTATACGCAAACCCAAGGTTCTCCAGTTGTTATTAGACAATTAACCCAAACCCTACCTATCATGAACAAACTTTTGCTTATTCGCGAAATTTATTTGGAGGCGTTTAAGGACTTGGGGCATTTTTTGGTAAAAGCCTATTTCAGGGCTTTCTCATGGTTCTGCGTAGCCGCTTTCCTTGTGGTCCTTTATGCCTTTATTTTTAGAATTGCCACAGGTTTTGTCTTCGACTGATCTTGTGGAAAACCAATCCTTTACCAAGAACAGGCACTTTTAAAGGTTTTTCCTTTTAAGTGCCTTTTTTATTGCTCCTTTTGTGAACTAGGTTCTTACAGCATTTACAGCAGAAAAATAGTTTGCTTTTAGAGCCTGTTTAAATTTTGCTTTTAGTTTCGATAGCTATCGGAAGAGGCTTAAAAAGCGGAGTTTGGCAGCGCCAGAATATGCATTTTTGAACAGAACCGAGAAAAAAGGCCAATGATTTGGCCTTTTACGGGGAGCCAAATGCAGCGATGGCCGTGAAAACCTGCCCTGACCGAATGCGTTCAGGCGGGCGTTCCGGTCAAGGTGGGAAGGGCCCATAACAAAACTGGAGGATAAAAGGTAAACAGGCTCTTATAGATGGTTTTGTTTGATGAAAACCGAGAATTACGGAAACCGATCCTTGCTGTCCATGGGAATGACGACTGCGAACAAATGTTGACCCGGTACCTTTTCACTGTTTTGAAGGATAGATAGGCTTTCGATTTTTCCACTTTACGATGCCAATAGCTTCCTATAAGCGGAGCTGCGCAAATACGGGGCAATGATCGGACAGAAAGAGCGCGTTCAACTTTTCGGCGAAAACGGCATATTTGTCCACCTTTTTTACACCTTTTACGAATACGTAGTCAATAGTCTTACGATCTTCAAAGGGCCTGTTATCAAAGCCGCTGGTAGTCCATTCCGGCCCATAGGTATGCTTGGCCAGGTTGTTGGTATTCAACAACGTAAACCCATCACTGGGGCGCAACAGCAGTTCTATGGCCTCGGACTCCGGAACAAGGTTAAAGTCTCCCGTTACAATCAAGGCGAGGCCTTTGGATAGTTCCGAGGCCTTGTGTTTTATCAGTTTGGCACTCTCCAGGCGGGCCTGTTTGCCCCTATGATCAAAATGGGTGTTCATAAAGACAAATTCCTTACCGGTGTCCTTATCCCTTAGCACGGCCCAAGTGACAATACGCTCCAAGGCGGCATCCCATCCCCTACTTACCGTTTCCGGGGTCTCACTAAGCCAGAAGGTTCCTTTTTTAAGCACTGTAAACCGCTTTCTTTTGTAAAAAATAGGGACAAACTCCCCTTTCTCCTTGCCATCTTCCCGGCCCACCCCAATGGTAGCATATTGGGGCAGTTCTTTCTTGAGGTAATCCAGCTGATTCACCAGAACTTCCTGCATGCCGATGATATCCAAATCATGGAAATTGATCATCCGCACTACATTGGCCTTTCTTTGATGCCAATTTTGTTTGCCGTCCTCCGGATTATCGTATCGGATATTGAACGACATCACATTTAAAGTCTTCCCGTCCTGTGCATAGGAAAGGAAAGGAAACAACAGTATTGGCAATAGAGCTACAATGTACCTTTTTCTCATCTGTTTAAGTTTTATTGTTCTTACTAATAGGTCAGATGGTATTCACCATTGAACACCAGGGCAGGCATAAATACGTACTCCGGTGCCTTTCACGGTACACTTTTTATCTCCGCTGGAAAGCTTAAACACTTTTCCTATTCAATTTCGCAAATCTTTACCGGCCTATGCTCGCGAAGGGACTTTAGGGCGGCCAGACCTATTTTTAAGGATTGTAGGCCGTCATTGCCCGTTATCGGCATCATTGCCCCGTTTTGAAGCCCCTTGATAAAATCTTGTACCTCCAACTTATATGCTTCTGCATAACGCTCCAGGAAAAAATGCAAGGGCAACGCCCCGTGAATGCCCTTTGCATTATACAGCTTATGTGAATCGTGAAAGGTATTATTGGATTGTACCATGCCTTTTGAACCAAAAACCTCCAAGCGCTGATCATAACCGTATGAAGCTTCCCTACTGTTATCTATTATGGCCATGGTATTATCCGTATACGTAAGGGTTACCACGGCGGTGTCAATATCCCCGGCCTCGCCAATGGCAGGGTCTACCAAAACGGCGCCTTTGGCATACACTTCCGCCACTTCCTTGTCCACCACAAAACGGGCCATATCAAAATCATGTATGCTCATATCCAGAAAAAGCCCTCCCGATTTTTCAATATAGCCCACCGGGGGAGCACCGGGATCCCGACTGGTAATCTTTACCAAATGCGGTGCGCCTACGGCGTCATTGCTTACCAACTCGCGAATTTTCCGAAACTCCTTATCGAACCTTCGGTTAAAACCCAACATAAGCTTAATACCCGTTTCCCGAACCACTTCCAATACTTCCAGTACACGTTCCAGGGAAAGATCCAAAGGTTTTTCACAGAATACATGTATTCCCGCCCTAGCGGACTGTTTTACGTAATCCGCATGGGTATCGGTGGGGGAACATATCAGAACGGCATCGATATCCGTGCTCCCCAACATTTCCTCAAAAGAGGAGCTGGTATGCGGCACGCCCTTTTCCGCTGCATATTTTAGGGAAGCTATATCCGGGTCGGAAGCGGCCACTACTTCTATATGCTGCAAAAAGAGTAGATTGTCCAGATGGATTTTTCCTATCCTCCCCAGACCCGCTATTGCAATTTTAAATTTCATCATCCT
>JBCCZF010000262.1:0-5128 GCA_039188035.1 Bacteroidota bacterium
GTTTGGCCACACTTTGAATTTTGCACTTTGGAATACAAATATCAACAAATTGGGCTCCGTTTTGTTGATTACTTTCCCCTATGTCCATTTTGATATTTGCCCCGAAATTTTATATTAGCAAGGATAAACTGGTTCCAAATGGCCCAAACACAGTACACTGAGGATAATATCCGTTCCCTGGATTGGAAAGAGCATATACGAATGCGCCCTGGAATGTATATCGGCAAGTTGGGGGATGGATCCTCGGCGGACGATGGTATTTATATTCTCCTGAAAGAAGTGCTGGATAACTGTATTGACGAGTTTGTCATGGGGGCCGGTAAAACAATAGAGATTTCAATACAGGCAGAACGTGTTATCGTACGGGATTATGGGCGAGGGATCCCGCTGGGCAAGGTAGTGGATGTAGTTTCCAAGATGAACACAGGAGGGAAGTACGACACGCGGGCCTTCAAAAAATCGGTAGGGCTCAATGGGGTGGGTACTAAAGCGGTGAACGCGCTTTCTACCTTCTTCAAGGTAGAATCCACAAGGGACGGCAAATCGAAATCGGCGGAGTTTGAAATTGGGGAACTCAAGAATGAGGAACTTCTGGAAGAGACCACACGGCGTAGGGGAACCAAGGTAACCTTTATTCCGGACGAAACCATCTTTAAGAAGTTCAAGTACCGGAACGAATATGTGGAGCGCATGGTAAAGAACTATGTATATCTTAATCCGGGCCTCACCATAGTATTCAATGGCGAAAAGTTTCATTCGGAAAACGGCTTAAAGGACTTATTGGAGGACAACAACAACACGGAGGACATGCTCTACCCCATAATCCATTTGAAGGGGGATGATATAGAAGTGGCCCTTACCCATAGTAGAACCCAGTATAGTGAGGAATATCACTCCTTCGTCAACGGCCAGCATACGACACAGGGCGGAACGCATCAATCCGCCTTTAGGGAGGCTATGGTAAAGACGGTACGCGACCATTTTGGTAGAAATTATGATGCATCGGATATCCGAAAATCCATTATTTCGGCCATATCCATCAAGGTAATGGAACCTGTTTTTGAGAGTCAGACCAAAACCAAACTGGGTTCTACGGATATGGGCGGTGGCCTACCCACGGTACGCACCTACGTGAATGATTTTGTAGGGCGTCAATTGGACAATTACCTACACAAAAACCCGGAGACCACGGAGAAACTCCAGAAAAAGATCATCCAGGCCGAAAAAGAACGCAAAGAACTCTCCGGAATCCGTAAACTGGCCAGGGAACGGGCCAAGAAGGCAAGCCTTCACAATAAAAAATTAAGGGACTGTAGGGTGCATTTGGACGATTTGAAAAAGGACAATCGCCTGGAAAGTACCTTGTTCATCACCGAGGGGGATTCTGCTTCGGGCTCCATTACCAAATCCAGGGATGTGAATACCCAAGCGGTCTTTAGTCTTCGGGGCAAGCCCTTGAATTCCTATGGGATGACCAAAAAAATCGTTTATGAAAACGAGGAATTCAACTTGTTACAAGCGGCCTTGAACATTGAGGATTCCTTGGAGGATTTGCGATACAACAACATTGTGGTAGCCACGGATGCCGATGTAGATGGCATGCACATACGGCTCTTGCTCATTACCTTCTTTTTGCAGTTCTTTCCGGAATTGATCAAGGAAGGGCACCTGTTCATTTTGCAGACCCCCTTGTTCCGCGTACGCAATAAGAAAGAGACCGTGTATTGTTACAGTGAGGAGGAAAAAAGGGCGGCTTTGGAAAAATTGTCCGGAAAGCCCGAAATAACCCGGTTTAAGGGCTTGGGCGAGATATCACCTGACGAGTTTAAGCATTTTATCGGGGAGGACATCCGTTTGGAACCCGTAATGTTGGACAAGGCCATGTCCATTGAACAATTATTGAACTTTTATATGGGCAAAAATACTCCGGACCGTCAAAAATTTATTATCAACAACCTTAAGGTAGAAATGGATCTGGTGGAGGAAGGCCGCTAGGATAAATCCAAACGAAGTACTTCTAAATGGAGGATAACGAAGATGTGAACGAACCTGGGGAACAGGAGATGCAGGAAGGCGCCCAGGATACCTTGACCCGGATAACCGGTATGTACAAGGATTGGTTTTTGGATTATGCTTCTTATGTAATCCTGGAACGGGCGGTACCTGCTATTGAAGACGGCTTTAAGCCTGTGCAACGTCGAATTATGCACGCCCTGAAGGAACTGGACGATGGCCGGTACAATAAGGTCGCCAATGTGGTAGGGCATACCATGCAATACCATCCCCATGGGGATGCCAGTATTGCAGATGCCATGGTACAACTGGGCCAAAAAGAGCTCCTGATCGATACTCAGGGCAATTGGGGCAACATCCTGACAGGCGATGGGGCAGCGGCCCCACGATATATAGAGGCCCGGCTTTCCAAATTTGCCCTGGAGGTAATCTTTAGTCCCAAGATTACGGAGTGGCAACTGTCCTATGACGGTAGGAAAAAGGAACCCGTGAACCTTCCCGTAAAGTTTCCCCTGCTATTGGCCCAGGGAGCCGAAGGCATTGCCGTGGGACTTTCCACCAAGATACTGCCCCATAACTTCAACGAGCTTATCGATGCTTCCATAAAGCATTTAAAAGGGCAACGATTTAAACTATTCCCGGATTTTCCCACTTCCGGGATCATTGATGTTACCAATTACAACGATGGCTTACGGGGTGGGAAGATACGGGTGCGTGCCCGCATCTCGCAAAGGGACAAAAATACCTTGGTTGTCCACGAGATTCCCTTTGGCACCAACACGGGCAGCTTAATGGAATCCATCCGTAAGGCCAACGATAAGGGAAAAATAAAAATAAAAAAAATAGTGGATAATACGGCCGCGGAAGTAGAGATCTTGGTGCATTTGCCCAATGGTATTTCCCCGGACAAGACCATAGACGCGCTTTACGCCTTTACCTCCTGTGAATCCTCCATCTCGCCCCTAGGCTGTATTATAGAGGATAACAAACCCCTTTTTATAGGGGTGACCGAGATGCTGCAACGATCTACGGATGCCACGGTTGATTTGCTAAAGCTGGAATTGGAGATCCAGCTTGCCGAACTTCAGGAGCAGTGGCATTTTGCCTCCCTGGAACGGATATTTATTGAAAACCGAATCTATAGGGACATCGAGGAGGAAGAAACCTGGGAGGGGGTTATTTCCGCGATCGATAAAGGTTTGAAACCCTATACCCAACACCTAAAACGGGCCGTGACCGAAGAAGATATCGTGCGGTTGACGGAAATCCGGATCAAACGCATTTCCAAGTTCGATTTGGACAAGGCCCAGCAGCATTTGGATGCCCTGGAGGAAAAAATTGCCCAGACCCAACATCACTTGGATCATTTGATAGACTTTGCCATAGACTATTTTAAAAATTTAAAGTCCAAATATGGCAAAGGTCGTGAACGCAAGTCCGAAATTCGGATTTTTGACGATATCGAGGCTACCAAGGTCGTAATCCGTAATACCAAGCTGTATGTAAATAGGGAGGAGGGTTTTGTGGGAACCTCATTGAGGCGCGATGAATATGTCACGGATTGTAGTGATATAGATGATATTATTGTGTTTACCAAAGCGGGTCAGATGATGATCACCAAGGTAGACACCAAGACCTTTGTGGGGAAAAACATCATCCATGTGGCCGTGTTTAAGAAAAAGGACAGGCGGACCATTTATAACTTGATTTATAAGGATGGGAAGGGAGGTGCTTCCTATGTGAAACGCTTTAACGTTACAAGCATTACACGAGATCGGTTGTACGATGTTTCCAAGGGCAAACCGGGAAGTGTGGTGCACTATTTTTCGGCGAACCCCAACGGAGAAGCCGAGGTGGTTACCGTACACCTGAGACAGGTGGGCAGTATCAAAAGGCTAAAATGGGATTTGGATTTTGCCGATGTGCTGATCAAAGGCCGTGCTACCAAGGGCAATTTGGTCACCAAATATTCCATTAAACGTATTGAGCTTAAGGAAAAAGGGTTGTCCACCTTAAAACCTAGAAAGCTTTGGTTTGATGATACGGTACAACGTTTAAACATGGATGAAAGAGGGGAGTTCCTCGGTGAATTTACCAGTGACGACCGCCTACTAGTGGTAAAACAAAATGGAACTGTAAAAACCCTTATTCCCGAGTTGACCCTTCGATTTGATCAGGACATGATCATTCTTCAAAAATGGATTCCCAAAAAACCGATATCCGCCATTTATTGGGAGGGCGAGAAGGAAATGTTCTATGTAAAACGATTTATTGTTGAAAATCCGGATAAGGAAGAGAATATCCTTACCGCGCACCCCAAAACGTATTTGGAAAAAATATTTACGGACTACAGGCCCCAAGCCGAGGTGGTTTTCGCCAAAAAGCGCGGCAAGGAACGCCAGGAAAATATGTTGGTGAATCTGGAGGAATTCATCGCCATTAAAGGTATCCATGCCATGGGCAACCAGCTCACCAAGGACAAGGTTTTGGATATACAAGAATTGGAAGCCCTGCCGTACGAAGTTCCTCAAGCCCCGGATACTGAGGAGATTGAGGTAGTTGATGCCGAGAACCTGAGTCCGGAAGCGAACAAGGAAGACAACCCATCCACTAAAAATACTGAAAATGGGAACAATGGCGATGACGAGGGACAGACTACTCTTTTTTAATCGTTAAAAATTCCTCGGCACTTTGTTCCTGGCCTACCCTCCATCAAGTAGGTTTTCAGTTCTCACCTTTCCTTTTTTGAGAAGGACTATATCAACGCTCATTCAAAAATGGATCTTTTCAATTGGAACAATGTTCCGCGGTTAACCTTGATCGAAGCAATTTGGGACCATGGAAAATGCGGTTGATGATTAATCTATACCGGTTTCGGTAGTGCAATTAATAACCGATTGCGAGTAGTCCGTAATAGGCCCCTTTTTACTTTCCTAAGGGCGTTTATAGGAGATTGCGGGGATTGCTCTGCAAACTGGGCACGGTATATAAATTATGATGTATTTTCCTTCATAATGGATATGGCTTTTTTTGAGATGTTCCGAATACTGTAGCAAACACCCTGTATTATTCTTACGAATGCTTCTTAAAGCACAATAAAAAAAGGCGTTTTCAA
>JBCCZF010000263.1:0-5120 GCA_039188035.1 Bacteroidota bacterium
CCCGGATTACCGAAGAAACATCGGCTGCTAAGAAAAATCCGCCCGGTGAAGAAAATAAGCGCACCACGGAAACCCCTTTGGAAAAACACAAACCAGCCCATGGGGAACGATCTTCCCCTCCTGCTCCAAGCATACCGCTACCAGGTAAAAACCTGGGTGTTAAAACCTCTGGAAAAAAAGTTTCCGGTCTTTCCTTATCCAGTTTAAAGGCCAAAAAGGAACATCAGGCCAACAAAAAGGAGGAAGGTTTGGATGAAGACCAATTGCCCCAGGCCATTTTCACAGAAGTGGAAATGCAACGGCATTGGGGGGATTTTGTCAAAAAAATAGATCAGGAGGGCCGCAAAATATTGGCATCAAACCTTACCATGGACGTGCCCAAGCTCTTCGATAAACACACCATTTGGCTGGAACTACCCAATGATACCATGAAAAAAGAGATAGAGCGGGAACAGTTGGGACTCATGAACTATCTGAAACGGCAACTGAACAATTACTCCATTGCCCTAAGAATTACGGTTAACGAGGAAAGCGCAAAAAAGTTTGCATTTACACCCCAGGAAAAATATCAAAAGTTACTGGAAAAAAACCCGGCCATAGCAATGCTCCGGAAAGAGTTTGATCTGGATTTTTAAAGACTATCTCGAAGCTCGTATCCGAAAAGCGTAAAGAAACATCACCCCCG
This sequence comes from Bacteroidota bacterium, assembly GCA_039188035.1. Taxonomy (GTDB): domain Bacteria; phylum Bacteroidota; class Bacteroidia; order Flavobacteriales; family Flavobacteriaceae; genus Ulvibacterium. Next base: position 686 of record JBCCZF010000263.1, read on the forward strand.
CCAAGATAAGTAGCCCAAACGCTTCCCTACCCTCTTCAATGTTCTTGATATCCCCGGAACCTATGCGGAAGCCTTCAAATTTCTCCGGAAAAAAGTAGATAAAACCTGCAATCCCCAAAATACCCAAAACCAAGGGAAGAAAAAAGGATAATCGCCCCATGGCAAAGGCAAAGGACACCAGGGCCATGATCCCATAGATGACCATCCACATCAACGGATCTGGATCGTTGTACTGCAAAAGGGCCGACAGTATACAAAGCCAGCCAAAAACCCAGCCAAAAATGGAAAAGAATTTGTTCATCCCTACAAAGATACCAAAGAGAACAATCTTTTAAGACTCTTTTATGTTTTACTTGTTTTGGGCATAGGGTGAATAGAGATAGGACTGTGCCCGGCGAAACGGATAGCCTTACTACATTGTACATCTTATGTGCTAGGTCTTGCTATCCTACCCCAAAACTTGGAAAGGTACTATTATGATTTTACCATGAACCTTGCTACGGCCCACCGGTTCATAAAAAGACCTATTTTTTGATTCCTCCAGGAATCACACTACTTTTGAAAAAATTCCATGGTTATGCTAGGATTAAAATTACCTACAGATCCACGGTGGGTAAACATTGTGGAAAAGAATATTGATGAAATCCTTACCGACCACGCCTATTGCGAACAGAAGGCGGCAAGTACGGCCATTTCGCTCATTGTAACCTTCCCCGAATACCCGGAACTCGTTGAAGAAATGATTGCCCTTTCCCGCGAGGAAATGGGACATTTTAAGATGGTCCATGATAGAATTCTGGCCCGTGGGGGAACCTTGGGCAAATACCGCAAGGATGCGTATGTAATCGCCTTAATGCAATTTTTTCCAAAAGGAGGGAGCCGGGTAACCCAACTGGTACACCGGTTGTTGTATGCCGCACTTATTGAAGCACGGAGTTGCGAGCGTTTTAGATTGCTCTCCGAGGAATTAAAGGATAAGGACCTTGCCGACTTTTACTATAAACTCATGGTCAGCGAAGCTACCCACTACACCATGTTTCTCACGTTCGCCCGCAAATACGGCAATCGCCAGGAAGTAGATCAAAAATGGCAGGAGCTACTGGAATATGAGGCCGTAATAATGAAAGATTTGGGCAAAAAGGAGACCGTACACGGATAGCTCGTTTTCCATTTTCAAGTTTGTGCCCAGTGCAGATTTTAGGCATTTAGTCTTTCCAAATAATACTCATACATGGCAAATTGGGAACGCACCTTGGGCTCATCGTTCTTGCGGTAGGCATTGTCCTGATCCTCTGAAAAGATCCTGGCCTTTACATTGTCCCGCCAGGAGATTTCAAAAGTATCGATAAACTCTTGCTTGACATCGGCATCATAAATGGGGCAGCCGACCTCTACCCGATAATCCAGGTTACGGGTCATCCAATCCGCGGAGGAAATGTATACCTTGGGATTGTCCTCATTGCCAAAAATGAATATTCGGGGATGCTCCAAAAACTTATCCACCACACTAATAGCCTCTATATTTTCACTCATCCCGGCCACCCCGGGAACCAAACAACAGATCCCCCGCACAATTAACTGGATCTTTACCCCTGCCCTACTGGCCTCGTAAAGCTTATCTACCATTTCATAGGAGGTGAAACTATTCATCTTAATTTTTATATAGGCCTCCTTGCCCACAATGGCATTGGCAATTTCATTGTCGATCAGTTTTTTGAACTTGCTCTTGGTGTAATGCGGGGATACGATCAAATGTTTGTATTTGTTGATTTTATAGGAGGTCTCAAAAAAAGCGAATACTTTGTTCAGCTCCTTTAAAATAGGGCCGTGTGACGTAAACAAGGTATAGTCCGTATAGATACGTGCGGTAGACTCATTAAAGTTCCCTGTGCTGATAAAGCCATAACGCTTTACCTGATCCCCTTCCTCCCGTTCCACCAGGCATATTTTACTGTGCACCTTTAGTCCTGGAACCCCAAAAATGAGCTTTACCCCCTCTGCCTGTAACTGTTCGGCATATTCAATATTCGCTTGTTCGTCAAAACGTGCCTGGAGTTCGATCTGCACCGTAACCTGCTTCCCGTTTTTTACGGCATTGACCAGGGCCGAGACTACTTGGGAACTGCTCGCCAAACGATATACCGTAATCTTTATGGTGCGTACCTTGGGGTCCAGGGCCGCTTCCTTTAAAAACTTGACCACGTAGGAAAAGGTATGGTACGGGGTATATTGGAGGTAATCCTTTTTTGCGATACGATCAAAGAGGCTCCCTTCCATGCTAAGGCCTTTTATGGGAAGTGCAAGGATTTTGTCGTAGAGTAAATCGTCCCTTCCCAGGCTTGGGAAACCCATATAGTCCCGCCGATTGTGATACCTGCCCCCTGGAATTACGCTATCCGTATCCTCGATTTCCATTTTTTCCTTTAAAAACTCCAAAGTATCCCGGGCAATTTTTTTATCGTAAACAAAACGTACGGGATCACTGATTTTTCTGGATTCCACACTGTACGATATTTTTTCGATAAAGCTCTTGCTCAAATCATTGTCAATATCCAATTCTGCATCCCGGGTGATCTTGATCATGTGGGCGGAAATGGACTCATAATCGAACATTGTGAAAATACTATCGAGACAGTAACGGATCAAATCGTCCAAAATAATGATGAAATTCCTATCCCCCTCCTTGGGAAGCACTACAAAACGATCGATGCCCTTGGGTATTTCAATCAGGGCATAGCGTTTGTGCCTTGGCGGGCCCTTTTCTTCCTTTTTAATGACCATTTTTACGGCCAGATACGCGGCCGTATCCTTAAGCATAGGGAACTCCGTGATATCGCTAAGGATTATGGTCATCAATTGTGGACTCACCTTTTGGATAAAATAGCGTCTGCAAAAGGCTTTTTGGACATCGGTAAGTTCGGTCTCATCGATGATAAAGATATTTTCGGCCTCCAGCTCATTCTCTATATGTTTCAGGATTTCCACACTATTGGCCTGTTGTCGGATGACAATTTTGGTAATCTGTTCCAAAAGATCTTTGGCCTTTTCCCCGCCCAGTTCGCTTTTCCCGGTTTTCCCCGATTCAACGATACGTTTTACGGTGGCGTAGCGCACTTTAAAGAATTCGTCTAGATTATTGGAAAAGATACCCAGGAAACGGAGTCGTTCTATCAAGGGGACATTGGGATCTTCGCTTTCCTGCAACACTCTTTCATTGAACCATAACCAACTAATTTCCCGATTTACATATTGGTTCCTGGTCCTATTCATTGTCGTAAATTTTTAGGGAACACCACCCGTGCCGTAGTCCCTTTTTGCACGGATTTCCATTGATTGTCAGGAAATTCCAGACAGACCATTCCACTGGTGGGCACATTGTCAATATAGCGACTCCCCAAGGAATTGACCAAGTGGGTAAAGGCATGGTTATGACCAAAGAACATCACCGTCTCCAAGCCATCGTCCATGTTTTGAATTAGGGAAAATACGCCATCCCCAGAAAAGTCGTAGAGTGCTTCGCAAAGCGCGAATTTGGAAAAAGGAAAATCCAACTGCCTCAAAAAAATCAAGCATGTATGGAGGGCCCTATTGGCAGGACTGGAAAAAACGGCATCGATATCCAAGTTCCAGGAATTCAATTCCGAACTTACCAAGTGGGCATCGCGTATCCCCCGTTCCTTGAGAGGTCTGTCCTTATCGTTTACGGAGTATTCCCAGGACGATTTTCCATGGCGTACCAATATCAACTTTTTCATACGTTTAAATTTAACCTATTAATCTTCAAATACTTCCTTTTGTTGGCGCATGCTCCATGTCCTAAAAATACCTCCACAAGGATTTCATCTGTTCAAACTGTATGGTTTTTAATTGATCATACTTCGATTTTGCTCGGTACGCGGGACGTAATTCGCCACTAAACATTGCGTGGGAATCCAGAATTCGTATGGTTCATCCCGTATCTTCAATTCCAGGTGGCTGTTCATGCGAAGCAGTTTCACGAAACCTCCACTTCAATTCAGGGGCAGCCGTATCCTTACTGTTTCCTATACAACTTTTGATTAAGGCGCTAAACGTTCCATTTTCCAATTCCAATCCTTCTGAAGGGAATATCGGATGCGATCGTGAAGCCTATTGGGCCTCCCTTGCCAAAACTCAATGGAAAATGGCCGTACCAAATATCCGCCCCAGTACTTGGGCCTTTCTAAAGGTTTGTGCTGATACTGTTTCTCCAAGTCCTTTAAGCGATTTTCCAAAAATTCCCGGGATGGAATTATCCGGCTCTGATCCGAAACCAAGGCCCCCAACTGACTACCCCTTGGACGCGACTCAAAATATCCATCCGACAAATTCGCGGCGATTTTTTCCGCCGTACCCTTTATTATGATTTGCCGTTCCATGCCGGGCCAGAAAAAGGAGAGGCATACTTTGGGGTTCC
>JBCCZF010000264.1:0-5110 GCA_039188035.1 Bacteroidota bacterium
ACGGCCCACATTGGAATAGATCCTGTTAAGGATCGTATCGTTGAAAACCGTGTTGACCCGGTTTACCAGATTGTTTACTTTTCTAAAATAGGCCGTGGCGTACAAGGAATGGTCTCCTTCAAAATTCTTGGTAATCCCCAATTCCACCAAATCTATGAACTCCGGCAACAGCTCGGCATCCCCTTGTTCCAATGTTTCGGAATGTTCCCTTTCCGGAAAGGGATTCATCTTAAAGGTAGTAGTACGCTCAATACGCTTGCTATAGGCCGCCTTAATATGGGTGCGCTCATCCACCGCATATTGCAGGGAAGCTGAGGGAAACGGTTTTACAAAATTGTATACGTAGGTGGTGTCCACCGTATTCGCCTTATCCCGAAGGTCAAAATCACGGTCCATGGCCTCCATACGAAGTCCTCCGGAATAGGTCCATTTCCCCTTTTCCCCGGACAACTGCGCATACGCGGAATGGATACGCCGCCGAAGATCCACCTCACTGGAGAACTCGGGAACCAATTCAAAATCCCCGGTAGCATTGTTACGCCGTTCATAAACAAAATCCCCGGTATGGTCCAGGATACGGTACTGGTAGCCCGTTTCCAGGACTCCCCAGGCAAAGGGTCTCCAAGAATAATCCAACTGAAAACGGAACCCGTTCAAGGGATTGTCATTGGTATTGAATTCATCTTGAAATACGATATCGGTATCCGGAAAGCCCAGATTCCTATTGGTGGTAGGACCGCCCAAGAGCGTCCACTCGTACAATACCGAAGCGGACAAGGTGGAGTTATCCAAAAAGGTATGGGCATAATCCAGGCTCCCCAATACGAAATCCCCAACGCGTTCCCTGAGGTTTTCATTGAAGTATTGAAAGGTGTATAGCCTGTCGGTTCCATCTGCAGGGCTAATGGCATGGTTATCAAAATAGAGGATATCCGCGGTCCGGTCTTTCTGGCGTTGCCCCCCATAAAACCCCAGGGAGAACAAATTAAGCGTATCCGGTTCATAGTCCACGGTAAACCTTCCACTAAAATTGGTCTCATCAAAACTTCGCTCCCCATCGGAGGGAAATTGGGTTAGCGTATCGTTGATAATTGTGAAGACGTCCCCCTCCCGTCTTCCGGAAATATCGTTGCGCTGATAATTGCCCCCCAAGGAAACAATCCACTTTCCCTTTCGAATACTATAGGTAGCGTCCAGGCCATGGCGTTGGGCGGCCTGCGCATTGTCATAGGGCTCAATGGAAGGAAGGCCCGCCCTAAGATTGATCTGCGCAAAACGGCCCTCCAAGGCTCCCTTTTTTAGAATGATATTAAGTATTCCCGCTTTCCCTTCTGGATCGTATTTGGCAGAAGGCGCCGTAATCACTTCCACCTTCTCAACGGTATTGGCCGGAAGTTGGTCAAGAAGCACGGAAGGATTCCCCTGAATGGGTTTCCCATTGACCAGCATGCTAAAACCGGTACTTCCCCGAACGCTGATCTCCCCAAGGCCGTTTACACTTATGGAAGGTAAGTTCTGCAATATATCGGTTACATTACCGCCTTGGGCATTTTGAAACTTTTCCGCACGGAAGATCTGGCGGTCAATGGTATTGATGACGGTAGCCCCCTCGGCACGTACCACCACCTCCCTTAATTGATCGGCCCCTATTTTTAGGGCAATCGAACCCAAGTTAAATTCTTGTCCCCTAACCTGCACCACTATATCCGACAGGTAGACGGTACTGTAACCCAAAAAGGAAAGTTCCAGGTAATAGTTGCCTTGCCTTATCTTTTTTAGGGTAAAAACCCCCAGTGAATCGGTCACCACCCCGGTAACCAGGGTACTGTCCGTCCGGTGATATAGGGCGGCCGTGGCATATTCCAAGTTTTCCAGGGTAGCCCCATCCACAATCTTTCCCGTAATTTGGGCAAAAGCAAGGGGTGAAGTAAAAAGTAAGGTAAGTAAAATACCGATACGTAAAGCCATTTGAAAAATCAATTTACAGCAACCAGTTCAAAAGTACATTTATATAAATGAGTTCAAAGGGGTATATGGAAAAGTTAAGGTCAAAACGCAACAAAAATCGAATATACAGTCAAAAACCCACAGAGAATCGCACGGGCTTTTTTTATCCATAAATGGATATTAAATCAAAATAAAATATGCCAATCCCTCCTTTTTTATCATCTCAACCATCTTGCACTATTTTTTGGACCATTCACAACAAATTTTGGCATAATACAGAATAAGCCACAATCTTCGCATATCCTCCATGTGCATACGATGATACGACATTTTGTTCCCCTATTTATTCTTTTATATACCTGCACAACCGTCGCCCAGGACACCTACGGGGATAATTTTGGCTCGGTTTCCTATGGAAACAACAATGGCAATCAACTCTGGTCCGGAAACTGGACAGAGGCCAATGATGGTAACAGTGCCAGCAATGGTTGGATACGGATTACCGGGGGGGAACTACGCTTCCGGCACCTGTATACGGAAAGCATCACGAGAGCCGCGGATTTATCCGGAGCCATTTCGGCCACGCTTACTTTTGACTGGAGGAGTGTAGATGTGGAATCCGATGAGGTTTTGGCGGTGGAGATTTCAAGTGACGGTACCGCTTTCACGACCCTAACGACGATTGCCGGGGATGCCACCGGAAGTTTTAGCCAAGACATATCGGCCTATATCTCCGGAACCACCACCTTGCGTTTTGGCAAGGGCGATGGCAACGGGGACGACGTGGTCAATGCGAGTGACAACTGGAATGCAAACAATGATAATGTCTATATCGATAATATCCTGATAACCGCTACAGCCTCCAACGATACCGACGGGGACGGCATTCCGAACAATGTGGACAACTGCCCCCTAGTGGCCAACCCGGGCCAACTGGATACAGACGGCGATGGCATAGGGGATATCTGTGACGAGGACGATGATAATGACGGTATTCTGGACGACGAAGAATGTCAGGAAATCGTTTGTGTGGAGCCCATTGTCAATGAGAGCTTTGAAGAACCCGTGCTTCCCGCAGGCACATACAGTACTTTTAATGAAAATTCCGTTCCAGGATGGCTTACCACGGCATCGGATAATCAAATAGAGGTTTGGTCCGATAACTTTAATGGTGTCCCTTCCTTTGACGGCGATCAATTTGTGGAACTCAATGCCAATGGGAGCTCTTCCCTTTATCAAATATTATGTCTTACCCCAGGAACCGTGGTCAACTGGTCCGTACGCCATCGTGGGAGGCTGGGTACCGATGTTGCCAGGGTAAGAATAGGGAGCAATCTCACCTCTGCCTCCATCGAAGCTACCATGAGCGATGGCAATACTACCTGGGGCTACTATTCCGGCAGCTATTCCGTACCGGCCGGACAAAACGAGACCTATTTTATTTTTGAAGCGGTTTCTACGGCTACAGGTAGTCTTTCCATTGGTAATTTTTTGGACGATGTGCAAATTTCGATTGCTTCCTCTCCCGTATGCTTGGATTACGATAACGATGGAATCCCGAACAATATTGACCTAGATGGCGATAACGATGGCATCTATGATATTGTGGAAGCCGGCAATGCCAATTTGGATCTGGATAATGATGGTATAATAGATACTAGCAATGGATCCGTAGGTGCCAATGGGGTCTTTGACTTAATCGAGACTACCTCGGATAGCGGTATTATTGCGGCCGTGTACGAAGTTCCGGATACCGATGGAGATGGGGACAAGGATCCTGTGGATCTCGATAGCGATGAAGATGGGTGTAATGACGTTATTGAGGCCGGTTTTACGGAAAGTACCACCCAAGCCGGGGAATTGCAAGGTACGGGATATTCCATCTCCAATGGTACGGTCACTGGCAATACGGACGGCTATACCACCCCAAGTGATACCAACGCCAACACCACTTTTGATTTTCAGGAGGAAACCCTTGATCCCACGGTAACCTCGTCGCCATCAGATCAATCCGTGTTTGCAGGAAATAGCGGTTCCTTTTCGGTCACCGGCACCAACATCACTGCCTACCAGTGGCAAATAAGCACAGATGGCGGAGCCAGTTTTACCGATTTGGCCAACGGTGGGCCCTACTCCGGAGTCCAAAACGCCACCTTGAATATTGACCCTGCAGACGCACTTTTCAACCAAAACCAATATAGGGCCATCCTCATTTCCAATCCCACATCGCTTTGCGAAAAAACGGCAACCTCCAACCCCGCTATTCTAAACGTCCGGCCAAGGTCGGTCATCACCAATAGGCGCGTTACGTTTAGGGTACGTCCCAACTAAGTAAACCAGGAACCTCAGTTAGCGCCCAAGTCGGGAACGGTCAACTCATCAATATCCCATTTGGCCTTTTTGGCTCCAGCTTGGTAGGCGCTTTCCAAAAAGTCAAGAACGGTGGTACGGGGATCTTTGGAATTCCGTACCTCTCCATAACGCAATAGTGCCATGGGACTCCCATTGCTATCTGCCCATTGGGCCGTATCGGGAGCCAATGTTTGCCGATCCAATCCTTCCGGGGAGGGATAGGTATAGGAATAATACATGGGTTCCGGCATATTGTCGTCACCCACCCAAAAGCCAAAACTGATCTGTTCATGGGAATAGGTCTCCCGTTCCAGAACCCGTACAGATTTGTCCATGGGCGGCAATTTTTTCCCTGAGAAACGGGTGACGGTAAGATCCATGTGATGCCAATAGATATGTACAGGGCAGGTCTTCCCATAAAACCTTCCACTAAATTCCTGGAAAATGGCTTGGTTCCAACGCATCAGCTTCCAAAATGCATGGATATACGTCCAATCATAATGATGGTATTCCACAATCGCATCAAAGCGCTTATCAATGCCCAGGTCAAAGGGGCGTTCAACGAATTGGGGATGAAGGCCAAAGCTGGCCAAAGCATTCATGAAGTGTTCATAGAACTGGGCTACCGTGGGTTGGGGCACTAGGGAAATTGGGATCGCTTCAAATGAACTATGGGAGAGCACAACTGCCTTCTCCTTAATATCAAAATCGATTTCCAAGGTATCCAAACCATCGTTTACGGGAATACCTCGGGTACCAAAACCCTTGGCCGTTACATAGAGGGTTATGTACCACCAATGGTTTTTTCGCG
>JBCCZF010000265.1:0-5106 GCA_039188035.1 Bacteroidota bacterium
CGAAAAAATAGAGGACGAAGCGCTCCTAAAACAGGCCCAACTCTTGGAAAGTCTGGGCGAGCATGCCAGTGCTGAGTTCAACTACCGGAAAATCACTGAATTCTACGGTAGCGATATTTTGGCGGACGATGCGTATTTTGCCTTGGCCGAGCTCTACCGCACCGTATTGGAACAGCCGGAAAAGGCAAAGCGGCACTACGAAAAAATAATCTATAATTATCAGGACAGCTATTATTTCCCACAGGCCCGAAAGCATTTTAGAACCCTACGGGGCGACTCTATTAATTAAAGGTCAAGAGTCAAGTACAAACTCAAATACAAGTAATAAATCAATGTATTAATTGGTTAATTTGGGAATATAAAGATTTGAAGATGGGCCAATATGAATAAGGTACACTCAAGACGAGTTCGGTGTCCAAAGAGGATGGGTTAAGGGCAAATACCCAACCTGAAACTTTGAACCCTGGATCGTAAACCCCTAACCCACATCCACGCCTCAACTTAAAAAGACAAACTTTAAACCTTGAACCTTAAACTTTGAACCTTTATACCCCCATGTACATCTACAACGTAACCACACATATTGATGATATTGAACACGATTCCTGGTTAAAATGGATGCAGGAGATCCACATTCCGGATGTCCTGGCCACAGGGAAATTTTTAAACGCCAAAATGAGCAAGGTGCTGGTACAGGAAGATGAGGGAGGTAGTACCTATTCCGTGCAATTTACCACAGTGGATCGAGAAACCTTGGAAAAGTACTATAAGGAGGACGCCCCCCGTTTGCGGAAGGATGCCCATCGGCTTTTTCCCAATAAATTTATTGCCTTTCGAACGGAACTTGAAATTATTCAGGAATATTAGAGGCATCATATAAGTTCTTAACCGGAAATTCCAATTAATAAAGCCTATTTCCTGTTTCTTCGTAACGGTTTCCCTCCAATAAGGAGGGATTAAGGGAGGTCTTTTAACAAATGTTAATACCTTGTGCCCATTGCCGCAAAAAGGTTACAATAGCCCCGGTATCAATACGTAAGCTACTTAAAATAAAACTATGGGTAAAAAAGGTAGGCGCGGCCCAAATCGCTCAAAAACAATGGATAAGGGCCGGGTAAACCCCAAAAAACATCTTGGGCAACACTTTCTAAAAGATGAAGATATCGCCCATAAAATTGCAGAGACCCTTTCCCTAAAGAGCTATTCCCGGGTGTTGGAAATTGGATCCGGTACTGGGGTACTTACCCAATATTTACTTAAACGCGGTATGGATCTAGTGGCCATGGACCTGGATAGGGAATCCATCGCATACCTTACCCATAGCTTTCCCTTGGAACACCCAGAACTTTTTGATGATCCTATTTCATTAAAAATCGTAGAGGCCGATTTTCTGGCCTGCGACCTATACCAACTTTTTGGGAATAGGCCGTTCGCCATTACGGGCAACTTCCCATACAACATATCCACCCAAATTGTCTTTAGGCTCCTGGAATACAGGGCCCAGGTGCCCGAATTCTCCGGCATGTTCCAGAAAGAGGTGGCCCAACGCATCTGCGAACAAAGCGGCAGCAAGGCCTATGGAATTCTTTCCGTTCTGGTACAGGCCTATTATGATGCGGAATACCTGTTTACCGTACCTCCCCAGGTCTTTGACCCTCCTCCAAAAGTACAGTCCGGGGTGCTGCGACTTGTCCGTAAACCCAACTTTCATTTGGACTGTGACGAAGCCTTGTTCCAAAAGGTGGTAAAAATGGCCTTTAACCAAAGGCGAAAGACCCTACGGAACAGTTTAAAACCCCTGGCCTTATCCCCTATTCTAAAAGAAGATGCTATATTTGACCTTCGCCCGGAGCAATTGACAGTGGCCCATTTTATTGCCCTCACGAAGCGCATTGCCCATGACACCGTTTAAGCTCACAGAAGCCCTTTTGGCCGAAATAGAACAGCTGATCGAAAACCAGGGAGACCGCCAATTGGTGGATCTTATGGAAGAGGTGCACTATGCCGATGTGGCCGAGATTATTAATGAACTCAATGAGGACGAGGCTACCTACCTTATTAAACTACTGGACAGCGATAAAACTTCCGATGTCCTTACCGAACTGGACGACGATGTCCGGGAGGCCATCCTAAAAAATCTTTCGGCCAAGGAAATCGCCGAAGAGCTGGACGAACTGGATACGGACGATGCCGCGGATATTGTTGGGGAACTTCCCAATGAGATGGTCCAGGAGGTCATCTCCGAAATGGAGGATCGGGAACATGCCCAGGATATCGTGGACCTTCTGCGCTATGACGAGAACTCCGCAGGTGGGCTTATGGCCAAGGAACTGGTGCAGGTAAACGAAAATTGGAACGTACTCACCTGCGTAAAGGAAATGCGGGCACAGGCCGAGAACGTTACCCGGGTACATTCCATTTACGTAGTGGACGACGAGGGTATCCTAAAAGGGCGATTGTCCTTAAAGGATTTGCTCACCACCTCCACAACGGCACCGATCAAGGAGGTGTACATCCCTAAAGTGGATCGGGTAGACGTAAACGAAAAACCCGAGGAAGTGGCTAAAATCATGCAAAAATACGACCTGGAGGCCATTCCCGTGGTAGATGAAATGGGGCGACTTGTAGGCCGAATTACCATTGATGACATTGTGGACGTTATCCGTGAGGAAGCCGATAGGGATTACCAAATGGCAGCGGGTATCTCCCAGGATGTGGTAGCGGACGACACTATTTGGGAACTTACCCGGGCCCGATTGCCCTGGTTGTTCCTAGGCCTTCTCGGTGGGGTGGGTGCCGCGGCCATTATGGGCGGTTTTGAGGAAATGATCGCCAAACACGCCGTATTATTTTTCTTTACACCCCTGATCGCGGCCATGGCCGGGAATGTAGGGGTGCAGTCCAGTGCCATTATCGTTCAGGGGCTGGCCAATGACGACCTAAAGGGAAGCATGGCCAATCGCCTTGTCAAGGAAATGCTCCTGGCCACCTTAAATGGAATAATCTTGGCGGCAGTTCTTCTGTTGTTCACATGGATCTGGCAAGGGAATTTCCCTACGGCATTGGCCATTTCCATTTCCTTGATCGCGGTAATCATTGTCGCGGGAATTATTGGAACCTTCACCCCGCTGTTTCTACATAAAAGGGGAATAGACCCTGCTATTGCCACGGGCCCCTTTATCACCACAAGCAACGACATTTTTGGTATTTTAATCTATTTTTTTATCGCTAAATTGGTATTGGGAATCTAGTTGAAAAACATTCAAAGTATTAGTAATCAAGGAGAATAGCATCCCTTTTATGAAAAATCCAAAACAATGAAACCTATCAACCTTAAGGAAAAATACAACCGTTTTTCCAGAACATGGCATCCTCATCAAGTAGCCATAGTGGACGAAATGCAAGTATTGCTGGCAAAGGTCCAAGGGGAATTTGTCTGGCATGCCCATGAACATGAGGACGAAATGTTCCAGGTAATCAAGGGTACCCTTTATATGCAATTCAGAGATCGGACGGAAAAGGTTAGGGAAGGTGAGATCATTGTGGTCCCTAAAGGGGTGGAGCACTGCCCGGCTACCAGAAACGGGGAAGAGGTGCATGTATTGTTGTTCGAGAAATTATCCATTGCCCATACCGGAAAGGTGGCCCATACCCTTACCCAAAACGAATATCCCCAAATATAATCCCCCATTATGAAGGTACTGCACGTAGACACCAATCATCCCATGTTATGGGAAGGACTCGAGGCCTTGGGATTTCAGAATGATGCCGATTATAGCTCCTCCAAAGCGGAAATCGCGGAAAAAATCCATACGTATGACGGTATCGTGATCCGAAGTCGATTTAAATTGGATGCCGATTTTTTAGATCGGGCCACCAACTTGAAGTTTATTGGCAGGGTAGGTGCCGGTCTAGAAAATATTGACGTGCGCTATGCAAAGCAGAAGGATATTTTCCTGGCCTCGGCCCCGGAAGGGAACCGCAATGCCGTAGGGGAACATGCCCTGGGCATGTTGCTTTCCCTCTTTCACAAATTGAATAAGGCGGATATGGAAGTGCGCCGTGGAATTTGGAACCGTGAAGGGAATCGTGGCAGGGAGCTTCAAGGTTGTACCGTGGGAATTCTTGGCTACGGCAATATGGGGAAGGCCTTTTCCCAAAAACTGCAAAGTCTTGGGCTCAATGAGGTCATCTGCTATGACATAGTGGGCGGCGTAGGCGATGGAAATGCCCGGCAGGTGGGTATTATGGAATTCCAACAACGATGTGAGGTGGTTAGCCTGCACGTACCCCAGACCGAACTGACCCAGGGTATGATAAATACCGAATTCATTAATGCCTTTCGCCATCCTTTTTGGTTCTTGAACACGGCCCGTGGCAACAGTGTTGTTACCGAGGATCTGGTAAAGGCACTAAAAGCGGGAAAAATCCTGGGTGCCGGATTGGACGTTCTGGAATACGAAAAAGCCTCCTTTGAGGATATGTTTTCCGACAATACGCTCCCGGAGGCTTTTGAATATCTGATACAAGCGCAAAATGTAATCCTTTCGCCCCATGTGGCGGGCTGGACAGCGGAAAGCAAGGAAAAATTGGCCCTGATCATCGTGGAACGGATAAAAGAGCGTTTTTGTTAAGTTTAATCCGTGAAACGCACCCTTTTTGTATTCTCGGGCCTGGCCGTGGCCGTTCTATGCCTTTTTCAATTGGGGAAGTACCGCTATCTTTCGGGCAATACCCCACTAGAGGTTGTTTTAGGTCTAGTGGCCGTGGTATTTTTTGCCATCGGGCTATTTCTAAGCCCCAAGAAAAAGCCTTCAAAAAGTAGGGAGACGTCGGAAGCAGAGGTAGATCTGGACAAAATCGCCCAGTTGGGGTTGAGCAAAAGGGAATATGAGGTGCTCCTGGAAATCGCCAACGGACTTTCCAACAAGGAAATTGCCGACAAACTCTTTGTTACCGAAAGTACCATTAAGACCCACGTTTCCAATATACTCCTTAAATTGGATGCCAAACGCCGGATCCAAGCGGTGCAGAATGCCCAAAAACTTCAAATCCTAAAATTCTAGGTTTTGTCTTTCCCAGGACGTTTTTGGTACTTTCGTATGA
>JBCCZF010000266.1:0-5094 GCA_039188035.1 Bacteroidota bacterium
CCCCCCCCCCCCCCACCCCCCACCCCCCCCCCTCCCCCGGGAAGCCCTCGCCACGGAGAGATTCACGAAATTGATACAGGCTATCAACAAAATAAATAGGGCCACCCCCGTGAACAGGTACACATAGTCTATCCGGCCGCCTACCGACTTGCCATTCTCATAACGTCCATGTAGATACTTATCCGAATAGTGCCTAAGGAACAGGGTGGACTTGGATTCTTTATGCTTGGTGCCTATGAAATTTTCGATTTTTTTGTTGAATGCTTCCACATCGGTTCCAGGCTTTAAAGTAAGATAGGCTCTTGGAGTGCTGTTGCCCCAATCTGCAAGGTTCGATCGCTCCAGGTTTATTTGAAAATAAAGCGCATAGGAAAACAGTATATCGAAGTTCTCAGTGGTATTTTCAGGTAGCTTTTCAAACACTCCTGCAATATGGTACGCCCCGCTGTAGTCCTCATATTCCCATTGTATGTCTTTTCCAATAATGGTCTCAGAATTCGGAAATAGTCTATTGGCCAACTCGTCCGAAATAACAACAACACCATATTTATCGGATAGTACATCTTCTTTGTTCCCTTGCAATAGTTTCCATGAAAACATTTCAAAATACGCTTCTCCAACGAACTGTGCATCGGCCTTCAACTGTTTATCATTATATTCAATAATGCCCTGGCCCGTGTACCAAAATGGGGGAACCACTGTGGTAGCATATTCCACTTCGGGCATTTCCTCGGCCAATGCCTGCGCCAATAGCGCAGGATTTCCTTCATTGGTAACAATTTCATTCCCTACGGGGTGGTTGCGCATGACCTGATAAAGCCGATCATCATTTTTGTGGAACTTGTCCATGGCCAGCTCATCCTTTACCCAAAGGGCGATGAGTAGTACACAAGCCAGTCCCGTGGAAAGCCCAATTATGTTGATCAAAAAGGTGCTTTTGTTCTTTCCGATGTTCCGAAAAAAGAGTTTTAGGTTGTGCTTTAACATCGTTTTCTTCTTTTATTGTGATGGCTCAAAAGGTTTAATTTTTCATTCTAGACCCCAAAGGTCTCGGAGACCTTTGGGGTCTCCCGGTTTGGCTTCAACAATTTGTTCTACACCTGACAGGCTTGTGCCAAGTATTGGCATCTAAAACCTGTCAGGTCTTCATCCTTTCGTCCTAGACCTACAAGGTTCCCCTCCGTTGTCGGGGAAAACCTTGCAGGTCTTTATCTTTTTAACACCTCCCTCAATCTCCCGCATATGGCGGGACAGGCTCTCCTTAATAGGAGGGAAGTCCAAGCCTTCGGCATTTATTACCTATCCGCCAACGGGCATCATACAGCTTACCCGTCCGAGTAAGGTTCCCTCCCCTTGGGGAGGGCCCGCCTTCCGCCAAAGGCGAGATAAATGCCGGCGAGGCAGGTCAGAAGGGGCTTTTACTCCTCCCGTAACCCCTCCACGGGATTGCGATTCGCCGCCCCTATGGCCTGGCTGCCCACCGTTAGCATGGCGATGCATAAGGCCAACAGCCCAGCAACCAAGAAATACCAAACGTCCAAGGGAATTCGATAGGCAAAGCCCGATAGCCAATTCTTGATCAACAGATAGGCCAAGGGCAATGCGATCAATATGGCCAACAGCACCAGTTTGGCAAATTCACTGGATAACATAACGGTAACCTGCGCAGCACTTTGCCCCAAAACTTTTCGGATGCTTATTTCCTTGCGTCGCCGTTCCGCATTGAAGGCCGCAAGGCCAAACAGGCCCAAACAGGAAATTAAAATGGCCATGCCCGCAAAGTATTTGGCCAAGGTGGAGACCCGCTGTTCCGCAGCATATTGCGCCGCATAGGTTTCATCCAGGAATTTATAGTCGAAATCCATCCCCGGATTGTAGCTTTCATAAAACTCGCGGAGGTTGGTCAAGGCAATTCTTTCCTGTCCTGCCGTAATCTTGGCCATTACGGTACGTGTCCATTCCGGACGTAGCACAAAAAATAGCGGTTTGATTTCCTCATGGAGCGAGGCAAAATGGAAATCCTCACTGACCCCTACAATTTCAAAATCAGTATTCTGCAGGGAGACCTTCTTTCCTATGGGATCCTCCAGGCCCATGGCGTCGATTGCCGTACGGTTAAAGATGATCTTGGATTCCTCGGCCCCAAAATCCTTTGAAAAACTTCGCCCTTTAACGATTTCAATACCAAAAGTGGCTATCATATTGTAGTTCACGGGACGAATCTGGAATACTTCCTTGGAATCCGGATTTTTTCCAGGCCATTGCAGTCGGGTGGTCGTATTGTTCCCGCCCACGATATTGGTGGAAATGCTACTGGCCGATGCTATCCCGTCCAGGTTGTCCACGGCCGATAGGAACGTATCCAAATTCTGCCTGGCCTTTCCTTCTATGTTAAAATAGACGATGTTGTCCTTGTCATATCCCAAATTTTTGTTTTGTGCGTATTCCAATTGCCGATAAATGACCAACACGGAAACAATAAGCACCGTGGAAAGCACAAACTGGAACACGACCAATCCCCTACGCGCGAACACTTCTCCCGTGGAGGTATTTAACTTTCCCTTTAACGTGGAAATGGTATTCAGGCCCGAAAGGTAAAAAGCGGGATAACTGCCGGCCAAAAGGCCCGTAACCACTAAAATGATACCCATAACCGCTACAAACTGCCCAGTAAACTCCAATTGCATCTCCTTTGCCGCCAAAGCATTGAACTGGGGCAATAATAGGGCCACGATCAAGAGGGCGATCAAGAGGGAAAAAAAGGTCATGGCCAGGGATTCCATCAAATACTGGGATACCATTACACTCCGCTTGGATCCCATGGCCTTCTTGATACCGATTTCCTTTAACCTTCGGGAGGCATTGGCCGTGGAAAGGTTCATAAAATTGATACAGGCAATGACCAAGATTAAAAAAGCAATGAGGGAAAAAAGCTTTACATAGGTTATCCGGCCCGCCTTTTCCACCCTATCCCTAAAGGTATTGTAGAGGTAATTATCCGAAAACAACCGTGTACGGAGCGGCCTACTGGTATCGTTAGTTTTGGTGGCCATGAAACCCTTGACCTTATCATTGAAATTGGTGATATCAGTTCCTTTTTTCAGGACAAGGTATACTTGAACCAGGTTGTATGCCCAATCCAGGGCCCTGGGATTGGTTTCCTTGAAAAAGGCAAAGGGCATCACAAAATCGAACTGGAGGGTGGAATTTTTGGGTATATTTTTCAAAATCCCCGAAACGGTAAAAGGCATTTCCCTGTACATCAGGGTTTTTCCCAGAACATTTTCCGTTTGGCCAAAAAATCGGATCGCCAAATCTTCGGAAATCGCAATGGCATTTTTGTCCTTAAGTACGTTACCATGGCTTCCCTGGAGCAACGGAAAGGAAAAAACATCAAAAAACGCCTCCCCGACAAACAATCCCTCGACCCTAAAATGGGTCTCTTCACGGGAAAGCAACAACTCTCCTGTTTCCCGTACCCCTGTGCTATGTTGGATCTCCGGGAATTCCTGGGGCAGGGTTTCCGCCAAGAGTCCGGCCGTACTGGGATTTTGAAAGGTACGACCCTCTACTTCAGGGGTTTCTACCACCTGATATAACCGGGCATCATTGGCATGGAACTTATCCACACTGAGCTCGTCAAAGACCCAAAGAGAAATCAACAGGGCGCATACCAATCCCGTGGAAAGTCCAATGCTATTGATTAAAAAGGTGCCTTTGTTTTTTTTAATGTTCCTTAAAAAAAGTTTTAGGTTGTGCTTTAACATGGTTTTCTACTTTTATTGTTATGGCTCAAAAGGTTTACTTTTTCCTCCAGACCCCAAAGGTTTTGAAAACCTTTGGGGTCTTCATCCTCTGTTCTTAGACCTACAAGGAAGCCTCCTTGGCTTCGGCTCCCTTAAGCTGTGCGCGTACCTCTTTCTGGCCACATAGCCCACAACCGGTAACACCTCCCTCAATCCCTCCTTTTTAGGAGGGAAGCTCCCTAAGTTCTTGCACCTTCCAATCAGCAACCGACAGAAAACCTTGCGGGTCTTTATCTTTCTAACACCTCCCTCAATCCCTCCTTACTAGGAGGGAAGTCCAAACGTTCGGCATTTATAACTTATCAGCCAACGCACATCATACAGCTTACCCGTCCGAGTAAATGTTCTCCCCCGGCATTTATCTCGCCTTTGGCGGAAAGCGGCGAGGCAGGTTAGGGAGGGGCTTCCTATTCATCCCGTAACCCTTCCACCGGATTCCGGTTCGCCGCCCCTATGGCCTGGCTACCCACGGTAATCATTGCGATGCATAACGCGAGCAGTCCCGCACCGAGGAAATACCACAATTGTAGCGGAATGCGATAGGCAAAGCCGGAAAGCCAGTTTTGGGCCAAAACATACGCAATGGGCAACGCAATCAAAATGGACACCAGCACCAGTTTGGCAAACTCGCTGGAGAGCATTACCGTTACCTGGGAAGCACTTTGGCCCAATACTTTTCGGATACTGATTTCCTTCCGTCGCCGTTCCGCCGTAAAAGTTGCCAGTCCAAAAAGTCCCAAACAGGAAATGAGTATCGCAAGTCCTGCAAAATATTTGGATAAGGTGGCCACTCGTTGTTCCGATTCATAAAGGGATCGGTAATCCTCGTCCATAAAGGTAAACTCAAAAGGGTATCCAGGCTGGAACTCCTTATAGAATTTCCCAAGGCGTTCTAAAGTAGCCTTTTCCGTTCCCGCCTTTATCCTGACCATAATGTTCCTCCCATGCGGATCAAACCTAAAAATGAGCGGTTCCACCGGGTTGTGGAGCGACCCGTAATGAAAATTGCCGACAACTCCTATAATCTGACTTCTCCCATTCATAGTAATGGTTTGGCCTACTGGATCCTTTAGGTTCATTTTCTTTACAGCGGCCTCATTCAATATAATACGGGAGTAATCGTCTCCGTAATCCCTTGAAAAAGTGCGACCTTCTTTTAGCGTAATGTCCAAGATCTCGATAAAGTCATAGCCGACCACAGGTGACTGAAATAGGAAATTATTGTCCGAATCCTGCCCGCTCCAGGAAATACCACTTTGTCCATAGATTTCGTTCAAGATATTCCCGG
>JBCCZF010000267.1:0-5082 GCA_039188035.1 Bacteroidota bacterium
AGTTGGGCCCAGTGCGCTATTCGAGAGTACCCTTAGTTCCCGTTTGGAATTGGGAAAGGGTGTAACACCTATTGCTTTTTGGTAATCCCTTGGGGAATGTGCTTTAACAAGAACATATTTTAGCTTGGGTTACAGCATAAAAAACCCGGGTAGATAACCCTGGATTTAATACCCGGGAAAGGATATCGGTTTTTAGCGGGGAGTTATCTTTTTTAAGGCCATTCTTTTACCTTCCAATGTATGCATTTTCCAAACGCAGTTTTTGGGTTCGTATACCCATTGCCCAAAGGCGGGTTACTTCTTTTAAACCGCCAAAAGTGAACTTCGTACATGTACATTGATCACCTATGGCATATCCCATATAAGGTACGGGATATGGCCTAGTTACCGCTCTTTTGTAAATGTATATAGGTGTCGGATAATGCGTAAAGGCTTATCGGCATGTCCAACCTCCGTGGTTTATTTCCATTGTTTTACGGCGCAATTGTAAAGGTAGGGTGGTGAGAGACCTTACTTCATAACATACTACAGATCCCTTGGGTTTTGTTCTCATTTGTTGAAGTTTCGATTATTTGAGTTAGCACCAAATCAGTTTCTGCCGCCCTCCTTTCTCAGTTGCCTAACTCAAATAAACATTAACTAAAAACTTTAATGCATGAAGGGATTCAATTGTTGGATGGTATTGCTGTTGCTTTTGCCCATGGGAATTACTTCCGTATGGGCCCAAGAACGTACGATAACGGGTGCGGTACGTGATGCTACCGGATTACCGTTACCGGGCGTAAATGTATTCGTGGAGGATACTGCCACGGGGACTCAGACCGATTTTGATGGGAATTATACCATTTCAGCTTCTACGGGGCAAGTATTGGTATTCTCCTATATTGGACAAAAAACGCAAAAAAGAACAATCGGGCCTTCGGACACGATCAACGTGCAGATGGAGGAAGACGCCCAGGCCCTGGAGGAGGTAATCGTTACGGGAAACGCCTCCGGCAAGTCTTTGGACGAATTGAGTTTCTCCATTGGCCAGGTCAAGGACGAACTTTTGGAAAACGTTCCCGCGGTGGACGCCGCCAGCGCATTACAGGGCAAGGTAGCAGGTCTTTCGATCTCCACTCCGGGAGGGCAGCCCGGAAGCGATGTCTCCATTCAGCTTAGAACGGCCAACTCCCTTTCTACCGGACAGCAGCCGTTGGTTATCGTGGATGGCGTAATACTCGAGGGTGGTCTCGCGGATATCAACACTGAGGATATTGACAGGATCGAGGTGGCCAAAGGCGCTGCGGGAGCCTCCTTATATGGGTCACGGGCCGCCAATGGGGTAATCCAGATATTTACCAAACGCGGAAAGGGGAACGATACGGTAAGTGTGACCCTTAGAAGCGAAATCGGTTTTAAGGAGGTAAACAGCAAATATGACCTCGCGGAAACCCATAGATTTCGTCTTACCCCGGATGGATCCGCTTTTGATCTTAGCAACGGTTCCCGTGAGGTGGACGATGACGGGGTAAGTGACAATCCCTATCCCGTTAGCAACGTATTTGACTACCAAGACGAAATCTTCAGGCAGGGAACCTTCAACACCAATTATGCCTCCGTATCCGGGGGAAACCAAAAAACGCGGTATTTGTTTTCCTATCAACGACTTACCGATGAAGGCGTCTTTGAACTCGTGGAAGATTATAGACGGGACAATTTTAGGGTGAACCTGGACAATAACATCTCCGAGACGATAAGTTTGAAGACCTCCCTTTTCTATGGAAATTCCAACAGGGATGCGGCAATCAACTCGGGGACCACAAATGGGATATTGTTTCCGGCATTGATTACGGAACCTATTTATGACTGGTACGCCCCTAATGAGGAGGATGGTAGCCCCTTCAATTATGACAGTAATACCTTTGATCCCAATATCTTCAACCCCCTTTATACGTTGGCCAATAACGATAGGGTCGAGAAAAGGAACAGGATTCTGGGAAATATTGCGCTGGACTATAGATTGACTTCCTGGCTTAAACTCAATGCCTCATATTCCTATGATTATGAGAACAATACCTTTGAAGACTACATCCCAAAGGGCTATTTGTCCCCCAGGCCTGACGGGCAGGCCCAGAACATTGGCTTTATCCAAAGATCAAATTTCAATGGAAGGGCCCAAAACACCAGGTTCAATGCACTATTTTCGCCTTTCTCCCCGGATTCGGATTTTAATCTCGATTTGCGCTTGAGCTATCTTCATGAGCGGTACGAGAGCGAATTCAACAATTCCGAAGGGTACAACCTCGCAGTTTCCGACATCCGTTCGCTGGACAATATATCGGATCGGCCATCGGTATCCTCGGAAGCGCAGGAAATCCTTACGGACAGTTATTTTGCCATTGCCGATTTTGACTATAGGGGAAAATACATTTTTAGCGGTGTTTTTCGACGGGAAGGTTCTTCACTTTTTGGCCCTGAGACCCGATGGGCCAATTACTATAGGGCCAGTGCCGCCTACAGATTGACGGAGGATTTTGATATTCCGGGAGTACAGGAACTAAAGTTAAGGGCTTCCTATGGTACCGCGGGAATTCGACCTACCTACGAAATGCGGTTCGAGACCTTTACCCTTCGCAACGGTGCACCTACAAGGGCCACCATTGGAAATAACGCGTTGAAACCGGCCCAGACCGGTGAGTTGGAACTCGGGATCAACATCAATTTCCTAGACCGTTTCTCGTTCGAGTTCAACTATGTAAACGCTATCACCGAGGATCAAATACTCCGGGTCCCCTTATCCGGGGCGGCTGGGTTTAGTGCCCAATGGAGAAATGCAGGGGAAATTGATGCCACTACCTACGAGGCTTCCTTGAATGCCAGCGTAGTGGATACTGAAAACTTCTCTTGGAACCTGGGAATCGTTTGGGACAAATCCGAACAAAAGATAAGCCGCTTGGACGTACCTCCTTATTTGACAGGGCCCGGAACACAGGAAACCACTATTTTCAGAATAGAGGAAGGCCAGAATTTTGGTGTCATGTTCGGAAACGATTTCATTAGAAGTCTTTCCGACCTGCCCGCAGGTTCCAATACGGATGATTTTGTAGTGAATAGTGCCGGATATGTGGTGGACAGGGCCACGGGGGAGAACCTGGTACCGCGCGTGGACGAGGATGGTAACGCGTTTTTTGTAATCGGGGACATAACCCCTGACTTTAGGATGGGGGTCAACTCTACCTTTAGGTATAAAAACCTTAATCTTTACATGTTATGGGACTGGAAACAGGGAGGCGATATTTACAACAAGACAAGGCAATGGTTGTATAGGGATGGCAGGCATATTGATATTACCAGTGGGCTGCCCTATAATTTTTATCAGGGACTTTATAATGTAAATCTGCCCAGTTCTGCCTTTGTTGAGGATGGTTCCTTTGTACGCTTAAGGGAGTTTTCGCTATACTACACCCTTGGCAATACCATGCTCGGTAGCCTGGGCGATGTGGTCAATTCCATAAAATTTGGGGTAGTGGGCAGGAACCTTTTGACCTTTACGGATTATACAGGGTTTGATCCGGAAATCACCCATCAATCGGAATCCAACAGGTCCAACCTTACCACTAGGGATACCTTTGGCATAGGGAACGATGCAAATACGCCCGGAGGCGACCCCAACGTGTTCAAGGTGGACAATTTCCCCTATCCTACGACCAGGACCTATAGTTTTTCAGTGCAGTTATCTTTTTAAAAAAAGAGTGATGAAAATTATAAAAATCAATAAAGTATTCACGGTGTTCGTAGTAACACTTGCCCTTTCCTGTAGTAACGAGATAGATAACGTAGTAAACCTGAACAATCCGGATAGGACCCAAGTCCTGGCCAACGGTTCCGATCTTATAGGGATTGTAAGCGGTGGGTTTGTCACCTGGTGGCAGGCCATAAACAGGGATCTTTATCCGGCCCTGGCAGTCGCGGCGGATGTATCAACCTGTTCTTGGGGAAACTTTGGAATGCAAGTATTGTCCAACGAGCCCAGAAACCCCGTTCTCAATGTGGCTTCCTGGTCCGACAGGACGGTGCTTGAACAGCCCTGGCAGGGCAATTATGCTGCGGTATCCTCGGCAAACGATGTTATAGGGGCAATCAATACTACCGGGATTACCTGGGTCGTGAACGGGGAAGACAATACTCCTGTGGTACTAGCGGGCGCATATTTGCTCAGAGGTTTTGCCTATGGTTACCTGGGTCTAGTTTTTGAAAAGGGCTTTATTGTGGACGAGAATACCGATATCTCCCAACCCCTTCCATTTGTGGGATATCAAGAGCTGATCGGGCAGGCCATCGCCGATTTGGACCGGGCCATTTCCATAGCACAGTCCAATTCTTTTGAGATTCCTAATACGGTAATCAACGGGGTGGCTCTTCCATCGGCGGAGTTGATAAAGCTTTGCAACTCCTATAAGGCCCGTTTTATCGTACAATCGGCCCGTAACTTGGAGGAGACCAACGCTATTGATTGGACGGAAATAGAAACCTTGGCCGAAAACGGGATAACCACGGATTTTGGCCCAACTGGGGACAATGGCATACAATGGTGGACCAATGCGAACATTTTAATGGACTCGGAAAATGGATTCGGGGCCTTTGGGGGAAGATTGGATATGCGCCTGGTGCATATGTTGGATCCGAGTCAACCCCTATTCTTTCCGGCAACTGCGGATTCCGAACTGGAAAACCCGGAGATGACCACTCCCGATGCCCGTATAGGCGAAGGCAAGGATTTTGAGTTCCGACCTGATATTCTTTTCCGATCGGAACGCGGCAGATTTCACTACTCGCATTACTTTCATACCAGAAACCTTAATGACGAAAGTTTTTCCGATGGGGCAGACTCAAGGCAGAACAAGACATTTGCCTTAGAGGACAATAGGTTACTGTTGGCCGAGGCCAAAGCAAGGACCAACGACATAGCCGGGGCCGAAGCAGAGGTGAATTCGGGATCTAGGGTCACCAGGGGGGAGTTGGAACCCTTAACAGGCAGTTCCCGGGAAGAGGTTTTGAATGCTATTTTCTACGAACCTCGGCAACGTGACAAGATACACG
>JBCCZF010000268.1:0-5080 GCA_039188035.1 Bacteroidota bacterium
CACCGTTTAGAAGCTCTATTTGATAGGTACCGCTTAGCTCATCCCGGATACCCATTCCGTTAATGGCACGATCCCTGACCTTGTCATTGATATCCAGACCATCATCCGCAAAGATGTCGTTGACCGTAATCCCACTTGAGCCCGCATGCACTGATATCCCTGAAAGAACCGGAACCCCGGCATACCATTGAAAATCTACCGTTGTTCCGGGGTTCACCGATAAGGATTGGGGGATTTCCCCAAAATCATAAAGCAACTGTTTGTTTTGGGCATGTAGGGTCATTACAATGTCCAGGGACAAAGCAAAAAAAAGAAGATAAGCCCTCATTTTACACGTACCCTGAATTCCCCGCTAGACCTCAACTTTATCATTGGATCTGGGAGGTCGGAAGTGCTAGTGGTATCGCCCAAATTAGTAGCCCTTACCCGAAGACCGGAGGTGCTGGTCAATATATCGATACTTCGCCCGGCGTTCCCATAAGCCACTTCCCTCTGTAAAAGGGCCGTAGGTGCAGCACCGATTGAAAAAGTCTCCGTATCCAGTACCCCATTACCTTCATCCAGAAATTCAATGACTATCTCCAAGGGCTTGCTCGTGGTGTTCTCCACTTCATAGGTTAGGCTCCCCTCGATTACACGATTGGCAAATACACTTTCGGAAAAGGCATCAAAATTGAAATCCTGGGCAAAAAAACTAAGGTCGGCCGCCGCGTTGATCACATCCTCGGTACTTTCCAAATAAAAAATACTGGCCTCGTAGGAGGGGGTAATTTCCAGATCGTCATATTGATTAAAATCCTGGGATTCCGAACAGGAATTCAAGAACCCCGAAAAGGCGGCCCAAAATACAAGAAGTTTTACGACATTTTTCATTTTGCAATAGGAATCATTTCAGGAATGGACATCTTCTATATTACTATAAACTCTAAAAAAATGATTTTATTTCAAGTAAATCACCAATAACGGCACAAATACCATGCCGCCTACCCCCATTGGGTATAAAATGTAGGGCATGTAGGCCAACGGCCCTTGCTCCTAAAACGTCTGCCTCCAAATCGTCCCCGATCATAACGCCTTGTTTCGGTTCAATGCCCGTGCGCTCCAGGGCCATTCTAAAAATACGGGGATCCGGCTTCTTTACACCGGCCAGTTCGGAATTGATTACTTGTTCAAAATACGTTGAAATATGGGAATTCCTTAGTTTTCTCTCCTGAATCTCCCCAAAGCCATTGGTAATGATATGCAGCCCGTAGCGCGGCTTCAAATATTCTAAAATAGCCACTGTATTGGGAAAAAGATGGGTATATCCGGACAAATGGTTTATGTAACTTTCGGATAAGGTATCAATAGTGGTCTTGGGAAGGGGATGCCCCAAGGTATCGAAAACCGTACTTAAACGCTCATAGCGCAACCGATCTTTAGTAATCTTGCCCTCCCGATACAATTTCCAAAAGGCCCGGTTGGCCGGCACATACACCTCCAGGAAATCAGTAATATCCACTGGAATATCGGTCTCCTGGAAAATTTTCTCGAAAGTCAAGGCGGAGTTCCTCTCAAAATCCCATAAAGTGTGGTCAAGGTCAAAAAAGACCTGTGTTACCCCTTTAAGCATGGCAACGGTTTACAAGGTCCTCATAGAGTTCCTTCCAGTTTAAGATGTGAGCCCCTCCCAAAAGTTCATTGGAGAAAACAGTAATGAAATGTCCGTTCACCTGTTTTACCCGTGAGCTGAGACGCGCGATTTTTTCCTCTATCTCCGCTTTACTGGTACTTTGCTTTAGTGCGTAGTCATGGAGGGCAAAGGGATGCAACCGTATGGGCTGTTGTTGTTCCATGGCCAGGTCGTATAAATAAAAGGGGGTACAGGTACCTGCCCTGAATCCAATTTCATGGGTGTAGCCCATGGTGAAATCGTCCGTAAATTCCGCATCTACCAGATTTCTATAGGTATGGGGAATCTCCACCCTATTGTACCGCATGCGGCAGTGGTTCACCGGCCTATTGATCACCGCTTCCAAATGTATCTTTTCCGTTTTTAAAAGAGCGCTATCGTTTAGGGAACTGTAGGAGGCGGCCAGGGAAATTCGGCTATAATCCCCAATGGATTTTATTAACGATCGAAATTTGTTGTTGTTGGGTGAAACGTTCTTATCATAGGTGGAATAGGAGGCAAACTGAAAAAAGAACTCGCTTTGCACCCGGTACCTTTTATGTACGTCCACCAAAAACTGAAAATTGTCAAAAGGATCTAAGGAAGGTCTAAACCAAACCTTGACACGCTGAAATACACGTTTAAACCGAAACCCGCCCAGATCAAAAAAAAGACCACCCAAACTACGCATGAATCCCCGATACGCATAGCAATGGGAGGTGGTAACATCCAAGAGGGAAATATGCCTGTAGGATCTGGGGGTATGTCCCATATCAGGGAAACGCTCCTTGAGCTTGTCCCATAACTTGAAAGCCCAAAAGTCCACCACGGGCCATTGTAAAAATCCTTGTTGATGGGCCAGGCTGTCCCGAGGCGAAAACCTTCCGTGGGTATCCTTTACATGGGGCAGGTACTCCTCATAACGGCTTAGGAGAAAAAAGCTGGCCGAAAATATATCGAAGGGAATACTACTGCGGTCCCCCGTGGAAAAAAAGCAGGGAACGCCCCCCCAGTTCCCCATAATTATATTAAGGTCATTGATTCCCTGATGGAACAATAGGTCGTTGCTGCGAACAAAAAACTCGTTTTGCAACGGTTGTTTGGTATACGTAATCTTTGGCCCGGCATGTTTAATGAAGTCTTCAACAGTTGTGGTAAAAGACGTTTCGACTCCCAAAATCCGCGTAAAAACCTGCTTCATGGTGTAGGTAAAGCGCGGGGTAATCCTATGGGTGTAAATCAGCAGCATTACGGTATGAAATTCCAAATTTCAAACGACAAATCACAAACTCGTGCAGGCCAATAGCCTATCGTTTCCAATACGAAGATATCGAATTATACCGGTCGAATTCCAACAAAACGGTTTTGCCCCAATTTATAGAATCCCCGCATCCGCAAAACTGTAGTAATCCTTTTGGGCAACGATCACATGGTCCAGAATGCGTATATCCAGGGCAGCGGCGGCCGACTTCAGCTTTTGTGTTACGGCCTTATCCGCCTCGCTGGGACGAAGACTTCCGGAGGGATGGTTATGGGCCAATATCAAGGCCACTGCCCCCAGTTCCAGGGCCTGTTTCATGACCAATCGTACGTCTACCAAGGTACCGGTAAGGCCACCCTTGCTCACTTGTCCGGTGTGCAAAACTCCATTGGCATTATTCAGATACAGAATCCAGAATTCCTCATGGCCCAGCTCGCCCAAGGATGGGTATAAAAGTTCAAAAACCTCCTTGCTGCTTCCTATTTTTGGGATTTGAAGGGCTTGCTCCCCGCCCCGTCGCCTGCCGATCTCCAAAGCCGCGGCAATACTCACAGCCTTTGCCTGGCCTATACCCCGGAATTTTTGTAACTGGCGGATGGACAGCCTCCCAAGCTGGTTAAGGCTGTTGTCGCTCGACGCCAAAATACGTTTTGCGAGGGATACGGCACTTTCATTCTTACTCCCTGAGCCGATAAGAATGGCCAAGAGTTCGGCATCCGATAGGGCGGCGCGACCCTTTTTGATCAATTTCTCTCGGGGCCTATCGTCTTGCGCCCAATGCTTTATGGAAAATGAGGGGGGTTTTTCTTGCATGTCGCTAAAATACGGATTACTAGGATTTGTATGGGTTATCGTCCAATTTTAGGCCACGGCCGTTATCACGCGCTTCCCTGTACGTTCCTAAAACCCCTAAAGGTATCCATTGAAGTGAAATCTCTTGCTCATTCGCTTGCGCCCTAATTGAAATTCCTAACTTTAGCAAAACATAAATTCCTTTAGAACTATCATGGCAAAACAACTGACCATAGTAGCACAAATCTTTGCAAAACCCGAAAAACGGGAGTTGGTAAAGAGCGAACTTCTAAAACTAATACCCCCTACTCTTGCGGAAAAGGGTTGTATTAACTACGACCTACACCAGGACAATGAGGATCCCAACCTCTTTTTGTTCTATGAAAATTGGGAAAGCCGCGAACTATGGCAGGCCCATATGGAAAATACGCATTTGGCGGAATATGCCAAGGCCACGGAAGGAGCCGTAGCAAAATGGACCGTAAACGAAATGGTACCGATAGGATAAATCCACCCCTTGTATATAGCTTGGGACGGGTTTAAAATAAGGGATATATGGAACAGCGACTAACCATTGTAGGTTTGGGGGTAAAGGACCTGCAAAGGGCAAATGCCTTTTATGAGGAAAAGTTTGGATGGATCAAGATGGACTCCAGCAATGAAAACATTACTTTTTTTCAGCTAAACGGCATTCTATTGTCCTTATATCCCAGGGAGAAGCTTGCCGAAGATGCCGGTGTTTCCGGGACGGGAACCGGTTTCAAGGCCTTTTCACTCGCCTTTAATACCCGCACCAAGGAGGAGGTAGATCTTCTGTTTCAAGACTTCAGGGACAAAGGGGTACCCATTGTAAAACCTCCACAAAATGTGTTTTGGGGCGGTTACAGTGGTTATGTGGCCGATCCGGATGGTAACCTATGGGAAATAGCCTTTAATCCCTTTTTGCCGTTGGATGCTCAAGGCAACACCTTGGAACCGACTACCTGACCTGTGCCAGAGCTTCTCAAAAACATATACAACAACGCCTTCTTTGGCCAATTCCTTCCCTGTTTGAAAGAGGTGGTTCCCACCTTGGACAGCAAGGCCTTTCTGAAGGACATTTATGACGGCGAATGGGACCAGCGCGAGCTAAAACAACGGATGCACCATATAACCGGTGTTCTTAAAAACTATTTGTCCGAGGACTACGCCACCAATGTGGATACCTTATTAAAACTTATTCCCTTTTGTATAAAAGGCGGATTTAAACCCGACAATCTGGAATTCTTTTTCCTTCCGGATTTTGTGGAGTCATTTGGGCTGCAATATTATGTGCTTTCGATGCGCGCCATTGAAAATATCACCCAATTTGTAAGTTGTGAATTTGCCGTAAGGCC
>JBCCZF010000269.1:0-5078 GCA_039188035.1 Bacteroidota bacterium
AAGTTCCATAGCGGTGTTACCTGGGGGCTTGAGGCGGACCTTAATCTCAACAATGAAATTGATGACGGGGACATGTTGGTAAAGGAAAATGACCTTCCCTCCATGGGCAAGGAATTTACGGCTACCGTTTCCTGGATGGATAACGCCCCGCTTACCCCGGGAGCCAAGTATGTAATACAACATGGGGTCAATAAGGTTTTGGCCAAGGTAGATAGCATAGTCCATAAAATACACCCGGATTATTCGGGAATCGATACCGAGGCCAAATCCTTGGGCATGAACGATATTGCCCAAGTAAGGTTCCGGTTGAACAAGCCCATTTTTTACGATGCGTTTAAGGCGCATCGTACCAACGGGTCGTTTATCCTGATCGATGCCAGGACGAATACCACCTCTGGAGCAGGTTTTATAAGTTAGGATACAGTCGGTTTTACGACTTTTCAGTAGGGTTTGTTGGATGTATTGGAAATAAAACCTATAAATCCGATAGGGAAAATAGAATAAAATTAATTGCTAAGACATGCAAAGCTTTAGGACAGAGATAGAGAACCCTGTAGTGGAGAAAGACATTTTGGAACTGGAACGCAAGATCCGGGAATTCAAGGGGGGTACTGTGGACGAGGAGAGATTCCGAAGCCTACGTTTGGCCCGAGGCGTTTACGGCCAGCGTCAACCGGGAGTGCAGATGATACGGATCAAATTACCTTATGGCAAGGTAACCTCCAAACAATTGCACCGCATCTGCGAGGTTTCCGACGAATACTCCACCGGACGCCTGCATATTACCACACGGCAGGATATCCAGATCCATTATGTGGACCTGGAACGAACGCCAGAGCTTTGGGCCGAGTTGGAAAAAGATCAGGTTACGCTGCGCGAGGCCTGTGGGAATACCGTTCGAAACGTAACGGCAAGTGAAACGGCTGGAATAGATGTGGACGAGCCCTTTGATGTTTCGCCCTATGCCCAAGCCCTGTTCGCGTATTTTCTGCGTAACCCCATAGGACAGGAAATGGGACGTAAGTTCAAGGTTTCCTTTTCCGCAAGTGATGCGGATACGGGACTTTCCTATATGCATGATCTTGGGTTTATCGCAAGGATTCAGAATGGTCAAAGAGGGTTTAAAGTGATGATCGGGGGCGGTCTGGGATCCCAGCCCCGCCATGCCGATGTGCTCCATGAATTTTTTCCCACGGATCAGATAATCCCTATGATGGAGGCCGTAATTCGTGTTTTTGATCGACATGGGGAACGCAAAAGTAGGGCAAAGGCGAGAATGAAGTTTTTGCTAAAGAACTTGGGCCTTAGTGGGTTCCAAGAGTTGTTGGAGGTGGAAAAAAAGGCTGTGCCCTATGCTACCTTTCCCATTGATGCCGAATCCTATCCCAAGATTTCCGTTTCTGAAGCAAAAATTCCTAAAGTGATCCCCACGGATAAGGAATCCTTTGAACGCTGGAAATCCACCAATGTGGTGCCACAAAAGCAAGAAGGCTACGTAGCTATTGGAATTAAGGTTTTACTAGGTGATTTCTATACGGACAAGGCCCGATTGTTGGCGGATTTGGTACAGAAGTATGCCGCAGGGGAAATTCGACTTTCCCTTAGACAGAACATCCTTATTCCCTATGTGCGGGAAGAGGCCCTTCCCTTCTTCTATGTGGAATTGGGAAAGCTGGGCTTTGCAGAGGCCGGCTATAACAAAGCCGGGGACATTACGGCCTGTCCCGGAACGGATACGTGCAATCTGGGTATTGCCAGCAGCACGGGGATAGCTACGGAATTGGAAAGGGTAATACAACGTGAATATCCCCAATACATCCAGAATACCGATGTAGTAATTAAGATTAGCGGTTGTATGAACTCCTGCGGACAACATACCATGGCCCATATTGGTTTTCAGGGCATGAGTATCCGTACCAGGGATAAACTGGTTGCACCGGCCCTTCAGGTTCTTTTGGGTGGTAGCAATGACGGCAACGGCAAGGCACGTTTTGCGGACAAAGTGGTAAAGATACCCAGCAAACGCGGCCCGGAGGCCCTACGTTTAATTTTGGACGATTATGAGGCCAATGGCAATGGGGCTTCCTTTGCAGATTACTATGAGGGCCAAGGGGAAAGCTATTTCTATGATTTTCTAAAACCCTTGACCGAAGTTGACAATCTGGTTCCCACTGATTTTATCGACTGGGGAAACACCGAGCGCTATGAAAAGGCCATTGGTGTGGGCGAGTGTGCCGGGGTGGTCATCGATTTGATTGCGACCTTACTTTTTGAGAGCAGGGAAAAGATTGAAAATGCGGCAGAAGCGTTAAAGGAAGGAAAATGGGCGGCGGGTATCTATTATGCGTATTCCTCCATGGTGAACTCCGCAAAGGCGTTGCTTACGGCAGAGAAGACCAAGGTCAACTCCCATTCCGGTATCATTAGGGATTTTGATCGGATTTTTGTGGAAACAGACCGGTTTGACCTCGGCAGGTTGGAAGACCTTCAAAAAATCGAGGATAAGGGTCTTTTTGAATCTTTGGTACTACAACTGAATCAAAATGCGCCTTCCGAGGCTTTTGCGAAGAGTTATTTAGAGGATGCCAAGTTGTTTTTGGAATCTGTGGAGGAATTTAGAAAGTTGGAGCTTGCGGAAGCGTAATCTCATGAAGAAAGAAAATAGATATAGAATTAGTGCAAACATCCAAGGTGCCCCGTATAGGTCACGTGCCCTTTTCACCGTTATAGGTGCTGGCCCCGGGGATGTGGAGCTTATCACCCTAAAGGCGATAAAAGCCTTGCAAAGGGCCCATGTGGTATTATATGATGCCCTGGTGAATCCGGAGCTTCTGGACTATGCGCCCCAGGCCGAGCATATTTTTGTGGGGAAACGCAAAGGGTGTTATGCCTATCAGCAAGAACAGATCAATGAATTGATTGTAAGCAGGGCCAGGTTACATGGTCACGTGGTGCGCCTTAAGGGCGGCGACCCATTTGTCTTTGGCCGTGGTGCCGAGGAAATGGAATATGCCTCCCAACATGGAGTAGAGGTACAATTGGTGCCTGGAATTTCGTCTGCTTTGGCCGTACCCGCTATGCAGCATATCCCGGTGACCAAAAGGGGAGCGGCGGAGAGCTTTTGGGTGATTACCGGAACCACCAAAGATCATACGCTTTCCCGGGATGTCCATCTGGCCGCCAAATCCAATGCCACTGTGGTTGTTTTGATGGGCATGTCCAAATTGTCCCAGATCGTTGAATGCTTTAAAAAAGAGGGAAAGGGCGCCATGCCCATGGCCATAATTCAAAATGGTACCCGAGAGGATGAACAGATTGGCTTGGGCACTGTCGAGACAATAGAAAGAGAAGTGTCACATAAGGGACTGTCCAATCCGGCCACGATAGTCATTGGGGAGGTAGTTCGCCATAGGGAAAAAATACAGGAGTTGCAGCAATCGCTGATTTTCGATGGAAGGGGTACCCGCTGTGATTTTCTCCAAGTTTTAGGGGATTCTGGATTTGTATCGAGTCGCAAGGATGTAAAGGGCGCAAGGATAGTATGACGGATCGAAATAATTTATATCCCATCTTCCTAAAAACGGCCCAATTGCATGTGCTGATCGTAGGGGGTGGAAACGTTGCTGAGGAAAAATTGCATTTCTTGACGAAATCCAGTCCGGATGCCCGGGTAACTATGGTGTCCCCCATGTTTCGTGAAGGCACCCTGGAGTTGGCAAAAAAGTTTCAGGTAACGCTAATTGAAGACGTCTACCGCAAAAAGTATATAAGGCGCAAACATATGGTGATTGCCACCACGGATATACCGGAAGTAAACGTTCAGGTCTATAAGGATTGCCGGGCACTGGACAAATTGGTCAATGTGGCCGATAATCCGCCCTATTGTGATTTTTATATGGGCGGCATTGTTACAAAAGGGCACGTTAAGGTAGCTATTTCCACCAATGGACAATCGCCCACTACGGCAAAACGCCTGAGACAGTTTTTTGAAGAGGTCATTCCTGGGGACATCAGCAAGATGGTACAAAATTTAAATGCCTATAGGAAGACCATTAAAGGCGATTTTGAGGAAAAGGTAGATAAGATGAACCGGATAACCCAACCTTTGGAGGTCGATAAAAAAACAAAGGTTTCTGCAGCAGGCATGTGGGCCAATTCGTTACAAGATAAAACCAAAAAGTAGTTTAAAAGAGTATCGTTAAGAAGATAGCAATGATAAAGACAGACATTATTATTATAGGAGCCGGCCCTACCGGATTGTTTACCGTATTCGAGGCCGGATTGTTAAAATTAAATTGTCATTTGATCGACGCACTGGCCCAACCCGGCGGCCAGTGTTCTGAGATATATCCTAAAAAACCGATTTACGATATTCCTGGATTTCCTGAAATATTGGCGGGAAAGCTTGTGGATAACCTTATGGAACAGGCCAAGCCTTTTGCCCCGGGATTTACCTTGGGCGAACGGGCGGACACCCTGGATAGACAAGAGGACGGATCCTTTGTAGTAACAACGAACAAGGGAACAAAACATCACGCCCCTGTTGTTGTCATAGCCGGCGGTCTGGGTTCTTTTGAACCTCGAAAGCCCCCCATCGCCAATATCGCGGATTTTGAGGATAAAGGGGTGGCTTATATGATCAAAGATCCCGAGGTATACCGTAACAAGCGTGTGGTGATTGCCGGAGGTGGTGATTCTGCCCTGGATTGGTCCATATTTCTGGCCGATGTAGCCTCCGAAGTTTCCTTGGTTCACCGTAGGAACGAGTTCCGGGGTGCCTTGGATTCTGTGGAAAAGGCCTCGGAATTGGCCAAATTGGGCAAAATAAAGCTCTACACGGAGGCCGAGGTCAAAAAGTTGTATGGGGATGACCATTTGGAAGCCGTAGTGGTAAAACATAATGACGATGCCAAGGGCGAGAGCTATCTGGAGGCAGATTACTTTATTCCCTTGTTCGGACTGTCGCCCAAGTTGGGGCCATTGGGGAACTGGGGACTGGAAATAGAAAAGAACGCCATTAAGGTGAACAATGCCAAGGACTACCAGACCAATATCCCCGGCGTTTTCGCCATAGGGGA
>JBCCZF010000270.1:0-5076 GCA_039188035.1 Bacteroidota bacterium
ATATCCCCTGCGGGAACATCGGTGTTTGGTCCAATATGCCTACAAAGTTCCGTCATAAAGGCATGGCAGAAGCGCATGACCTCATCATCTGATTTTCCCTTGGGATCAAAATCCGCTCCTCCTTTACCTCCGCCCATAGGCAAGGTGGTAAGGCTATTTTTAAAGACCTGTTCAAAAGCCAGGAATTTTAAGATACTTGCATTTACCGTAGGGTGAAACCGAAGACCTCCCTTATATGGCCCAATGGCAGAGTTCATTTGTATACGATATCCGCGGTTTACATGGATTTCCCCGGCATCATCTACCCAAGCTACCCGAAAGGAAAATAGTCGCTCCGGTTCTACCATCCGTAAGAGGATGTTTTTACCATTGTATATCTCATTCTGGGCGATGTAGGGAATCACCGTTTCGGCCACCTCCTGCACGGCTTGAAGGAATTCGGGTTCATGACCGTTACGGGCCTTTACCTCGTCCATAAAACCTTTTATCTTGTCTGTCATTATTTTTTAGAGTTTATAGGATAGTTAACGAATTACTGTTATTGCGGCGAAATTATGACATTAATTCAATTTGGTTGTTCCAAATTGAGAATTTGATAAATTTTTATCCTATCGCCTCCTGTAAATCCTCTATTAAGTCATTTATGTCCTCAATACCTACGCTTAACCGTATCAAGGAATCCACTACCCCGCTTTTCTCGCGTACCTCCTTGGGAATACTCGCATGGGTCATACTTGCGGGATGGCCGGCCAAGCTTTCCACCCCACCCAAGGATTCTGCCAGGGTAAATACGCGAAGACGTTCCACAATGCGTATGGCCTCCTCATAATCGTTGCCTTTGGTAACAAACGAAACCATTCCACCAAAATCGTTCATCTGGGTTTGGGCGATTTCGTGGTTGGGATGGTCGGTAAAACCAGGCCAATACACTTTTTCTACCTTGGGATGATCCGCCAGAAACCCGGCAACCACCCTTCCATTTTCGGAATGCCTTTGCATGCGCACGTGCAGTGTCTTTATGCCACGCAGGACCAAAAAGCTGTCCATCGGTCCACATACCGCTCCACTGGCGTTCTGGAGAAAGTACAATTTATCCGCAAGGGTCTTCTCCTTGACTACCAGGGCGCCCAAGACCACATCACTATGGCCTCCCAGATATTTGGTGGCCGAATGCATAACGATATCCGCACCTAAATCCAGGGGGCGTTGCAGGTAGGGGGTAGCAAAGGTATTGTCCACAGCCAAAAGCAGTCCATGTTTTTTGGCCAGATCGGATGCCCTTTTAATATCTATGATATGCATCATAGGATTGGTAGGGGTCTCCACCCAAAGTAGTTTGGTATTCGTGGTTATAACTTCTTCGACCTGGGCAAAGTCCTGCATTCCCACAAAGTGGAACTTGATTCCGTATTTTTCAAAAACTTGCTTAAATAGGCGATAGCTACCGCCGTAAAGGTCATTGGTAGATACTACTTCGTCCCCCGGTTCCAAAAGCTTTATTACGGCGTCTATTGCTGCAAGGCCACTGGCAAAGGCCAATCCATACGCTCCATTTTCAATACTGGCCAAGGCATTTTCCAAGGCGGTACGGGTAGGGTTTGCGCTACGGGAGTATTCATAGCCCTGATGCCCTCCTGGAGTAGTCTGTGCATAGGTAGATGTCTGATAAATGGGAGGCATTACCGCTCCATAAGCTTTGTCGGGCTGCTGACCACCGTGAATAGTCTTGCTGTTGAATTTTAGTTGTCTTTCATTCATGGTTCACAATTGATTCGTACAAATGTATCGCTATCTTTGGAAGCAAACAATGCCCATTCCTTACACGAACAATGCATATGCTATGAAACATATACTGGGTTTTACCTTCTTATTCCTACTTTTTAGCGGTTGTAAGGACAAGGACGGCCTTGTCTTTGAAACCAAAACCCTTACTGCGGAAACGTGCCTGGATTGCCCAAAGGTGTATTTAGAACTGCCAAAGGCCACAGGGACTACCCCATTGGCCAAAACCGTTAATACCGCGTTACGGGAAGAAATCATTTCCCTTCTCAATTATGATGATGCCCTGAATCCCACCACCATTGAAGAGGCGCTCACTGCTTTTAAGGAAGGGTATTTGGAGCTCAAGCGCCTCTATCCCGACGAAACTATGGGTTGGGAGGCCAAGATTACGGGGAAGGTCCTGTATGAGGACACCTATGTATTGACCCTGCTCCTAGATTCCTACATTTTTACCGGAGGCGCCCATGGGTATACCGCTACACGTTTCCTGAACTTTGACAAGAAAAAATCCAAAGAACTGGAAAACGAAGGCCTTTTTAAAAAAGAGGATGCTTTTACGAAGTTTGCGGAAACCAAATTCCGGGAACAGGAGAACATTCCTGAGGGCAAATCCATAAACTATACGGGATTTATGTTTGAGGGAGACTCTTTTACACTTCCCGAGAACATGGGCTTCACGGAAGAGGGCTTCCAATTGCACTACAACCCCTATGAAGTGGCCTCCTACGCAGATGGCCCCATAACACTAACGATACCCTATGCGGAGTTAACGGAATATCTCATCAAGCCCAAATCCTAACCTTCCTGCCGTATCGCTTTTTGAAGCGCAAAAATGGTGCCCATATGCAATCCTTCATGGAAAAGATTAAACGTTATGGCATCCTCCACATTTTTTAGGGTCACCTTGGCACTGGTGGTATACTCCCTAAACGTTTGGAATTTTCCATTTAGATAATCCTCCTCAACCTGCTGCGTCGTTGGTAGCAAAAGGGACTTTACAGTATGGATTTCCCCATCCGTCGCCGTGCCGTCCGGAACCGTTCCTTTTCTAAAGCCGCCCACCAATTCATCGGAAACGTGGAAGGGCAAACCGCTTAAGCCATAGACCAACAATTGCTGGGTTACCACTACATGGGCAATGTTCCACCAAATATTGTTGCGATAGCCCCTAGGGATACATACAAGCTGATCCTTGGGAGTTTTCTCCAGGAGGTAAAGAAGGTTTTTTCGGTTTTGCAACGTAATGGCAAAGCGGTTTTGAACAGGTTTTTCCATGGATATCCGAGGGATTTGACTTTATAGTAATTTGCGGGGCAAGATAAGTGCAATTTTCCCAATATATCCTTTCCGCCTTTGAAATCCTGTAGAATTGGTGGGGTATCTAAGGGCAAACCGTGTTAATCCTCCTTTAAAATGGCTTTTAATGCAGTATAGGGAAAATCCGTAGTGTATTCGTAGACTCCGGGTTTTACGGTTTTGGTGTCCATTATCTTCATATTCCAAGTGTCAAGTACCTGAAGTTCATAATCCGTATTCCCCTTTAAATCTAATACCAAGGTCCGCGCAGAATCTGCTACATAGGTCAAATAGCACTCACTTTCCTTAAAGAAGGTATGGATATTGCTATTCAGATGGGCAGAGTCGCCTTGAACCTCCAATGCGGGCCACATTTCGTGCGCGGGCAACTCCTCCATTATCTTCCTAAAAAACCCGATTCGTTCCTTACTTTTACCCATAAGGATGCCTCCCTTAGCCCACCAACGCACCTCGGTATCTTGATCCGATGTATTCCTAATGGTCTCGCCATGGGTGGGATAGCCACCACTTAACCCCGCCATCCAAAAATAACTGGTCATTTCCTTCGCGGACAAGTTGCCCCATCCCCTCTCCACATCGCCCTCATAACGCATCTCATCGAAAAGGAGCGGTTTTTGGTATTGCCCCCTCCAACGAAGGGCATTATAGAACTGCGCCGTCTGTGCGCTGGTATGGGTTATCCAGGGTCGTGAATGATCATAAAAATGGTCTTCGGTATTATACCAATTATGGATACCCCTTAGGCGTTGATGGGGATCTTCGTTTTTAAGCAAAGTGCCGATGCCTTCCCAATCAATGGCCTCCTTGATTTTTGGTACATCCCATTCATTGGCCAGGGACCACCAAACATTTCGATACGCAGAAATCCGTGCTATCATATAGTGCACATAACGTTTATTCATTGCGTCACCCATTCTAAAATATCCCCAATCCCTATCATAGGGGTGAAATAGGATTACATCCGCCTGAATGCCCAGATCCAATAGCTGTTTGACGCGTCTGTCCACGTTTTGAAAGAACGCATAGTTGGGTCGGGTAAGATCATTCTCCCCATTTTCCCTTCTAAAAGGATATTGCCAAGGCTCCGTCTCGTTCCCATATATATACCATTTGGGAAATACGCACATACGCATTTTGTTAAACGGGGATGCCTTGAGGGTTTCGATCGTTTTTTCTTGAATTTTTTGATCCACACTGGTCCATTGGTAGGCCGTTGTGCCTACGGGATAAAATGAAGTGCTATCCGCATATTGCAGCGAATAGGTGTTTACCACCTTCAGAGGGCCATGGTTATCCCCTGTAGCCGCGACACATTGAAAACCTCCGGACGCTCCCTTCAGCACTCTTATATTTGAATGTGTTTTATAGGTCCAGGTTCCCGTTTTATCCGGCGAAAACCGAATCCGGTAAACACCCGATCCATCATAAAATCCTGGTACGCTAATGGTAGTGCCTTCATTTACGAAATCCGCCTTAAGAACCACATCCATAAAAGGGTTTCCAGTTGAAGGGCCATTCAGCGCAATTTCATACACATTCCAGATTTCTATTTCTTCCAGTGATTTTTCTTTTTCCTGTGAACAGGAAAGGAAGTTGAGCGCCATAAAAATCGCGAACAGCTTGATTGTGGTGTTCTTCATAGGTCTAAAACTTTTTTTGCGGTTTCACAATCTACAGAAAATTTCCGTAGCCCGGTACCCTGTGATTCCGACCTGCCATCGAATTCCTTTTTAAGGTCAAATCGGAAAAACCTGCCTGGTTTCACGCACAGAGGGGTTTCCTAAAATCGATGCTTCCCATGCAATTGGTTCAATCAAAAAAGAGGAGGATTGTGAGACCTCCTACATCACGAAATTCATTGGAATTAAGTTCCTTTGTACTATCTTTTGATGGAACCCAAATAAACCACTATGGATTTAAAATCCATAGTTTTTGATAAAGAATGAAATTCTTTTTTGACATCACTCCAATATCCAT
>JBCCZF010000271.1:0-5072 GCA_039188035.1 Bacteroidota bacterium
CAATCAATGCGATGAAATTCTTTATCAATACCACCAATTGGATGCAAAAACAAGCGGTGCAACTCTTTTATTTCTCTTCATTTGATGAATCCTGGAAAGTGCATCATGAAGGTGATGTAGGAGCCCGATGGGGCCTCTGGGATACGAATGAAAAACTAAAATACTAGACCGATGTCATATAGGAAAGGGTATATTTCTTCACCAAAGAATGTCGCGGACTCCTCGTACCAAGGAATCGATTTCTCGGCACACACCCTTGATGATCTAAAAAAACTTTGGCGACAAGTTTTGGAAAAAGGCATGCATGGCCTCTGTTTTAGCATGTATGAAGAAAATCAACGACCCGGGGATACCATCACCGAAGAACAGGTAAGACGCCGTTTGCGCATTTTAGAGCCCTATACCCAGTGGGTACGTTCCTTTTCCTGTATTGAGGGCAACGAGCATGTTCCCAAGGTTGCCCGGGAATTGGGTCTGAAAACCCTGGTCGGGGCCTGGCTCAGTAATGATCTGGATGCTAATGAAAAGGAAATCGCTGCCTTGGTGGAACTGGCCCAGGCCGGATATGTGGATATTGCCGCAGTGGGTAATGAGGTACTTTACAGGAACGAACTTAGCCTAGAGCAACTCCTGGGTTATCTAAAACACGTCAAAGAGGCCCTACCCCAAATTCCAGTGGGCTATGTGGACGCCTATTATGAGTTTACAAACCATCCGGAACTGGTCACCCATAGCGATGTTATCCTAAGCAACTGTTATCCCTATTGGGAGGGCTGCCCCCAGGAATATGCCGTAGGTCATATGCGCCAAATGTACGCCCAGGCCCTGGCCGCGGCCCAGGGTAAAAAAGTAATCATTACGGAAACGGGTTGGCCCAGCAAGGGAGGGGGACACGAAGCAGCGTTGGCCTCCAAAGAAAATGCCATGAGGTACTTTGTTGAAACCCAGCAATGGGTAGCTAAAAAGGAAATAGACCTGTTTTACTTTTCCTCCTTTGACGAAGCCTGGAAAAAAGGGGACGAAGGCGAAGTGGGTGCCTACTGGGGCCTTTGGGACAGTAAGGAGCAGTTGAAGTTCTAAGGACCTACACCGTTACTGCCTGATTGAGATATCTTCGGAAAGGCAGCATTTCTTGATATACGCGAATCACCTTTTGATCAAAGTCGGGAAGCAATACTTCTTGATTATCAAAGGAATGGGCCACCGCAAAAGTCTTGTTCACCAAAAGATCGATATGTGGATGGTCGTTGGAAAATCCCTTTGGGGCCTTTTTGAGTTTTTCGTCCACTACCAACTTCCCAAAAGTTTTGCGGAAGGTTTTTCTACCAAGGATGGTTTTCAGTCGTTCCCCATCATAATCAATGGCATCCCGTATACTTCGTAACACCTTGGGTTCCGGACGCCAGAATCCCCCGGCCATCATGGATCGTTCCATCCCTATCTCCATATAAAAATCCCCGGTATTGGGACGTTTGTCCAGGCCCGCTCCAAAATGATCTTTATAAATGGGCTTATGGGGATGGAACATGAGGTTGTTGTTAATCCGATTGATGCCTTTTTTCCCAGGTGTCCCGTAATAGTTATCATCCAACTCGGCCAGTTTTACATCCATTTCATCCAGCCATTGGATGTAATCGTCCCGCACTTCCTTATACCATTTGCGATGGGCGTCCATCCATTCCTTGCTGTTGTTTTGGTTAAGTTCCTTTAGAAATTGGATAAGGTTGTTGAAGTCCATTAAAGTAGACGCTAGACATTAGATATTAGATGGTAGACTTTAGAAAACGTATTGGGCAAAGATAGGAAAGTCCCCTCTCCCTTTGGGGAGGGGATTAGGGGTGGGGCTTCTTACATCCCTCATTCCGCATCCTTTACAGACTCCAACGGTTGCCCACTTCATCAATGGGTTTGCAGGGTTCATAAATTCCCGGAACAGGGTCATAGGAAAGCACGTTCTCCCCGATTTCCTCAGAAGTGCAGTACGCCCAGACGGCCATGGATTTTAATCCCCTGTAAAAACCGACCGGTAGTTGTTCGCCGATGGTCTTGCCCCATACACCCCGGTTAAATTTTGGGGAGTTGGATTCCTCGCGCTTCAATACGGCGATTTTGTCCTGTTCGCTCAAATCGATGAATTTTTTGCCATAAGTTGTTTCACAACTTGCATTGAATGCGGCCAAACGCTCTCGAAAGTCGGCTTTTCCGGCCGCA
Source organism: Bacteroidota bacterium (assembly GCA_039188035.1). Taxonomy (GTDB): domain Bacteria; phylum Bacteroidota; class Bacteroidia; order Flavobacteriales; family Flavobacteriaceae; genus Ulvibacterium. The sequence continues at coordinate 2,212 of JBCCZF010000271.1, forward strand.
TCATAGGTTTTGGCCAACACCTTATCGATAAACATATCCGCCTTTACGTCCAAGGCCCCAGGGGTATCCGTAGCCGGTAAAATCATATCCAAGAGGGCCGCTATGGTCCGGGCCTCCAGTTCGGTAAAAAATAGCGGTTGCCAGTCCAACCGAGGTTCGGATTTGCAGGATTCCAACAAACCAAGCCATAAAGGAGCCAATAGGGCCGCCCCGGAAAACCATCCCGTTTTTTGCAACGCCTTTCTTCTGTTCATAACTAAATGTTCATTTTTTTCAATTCGGATACGGCATGCTCTGCGGCCCTTGCCGTAATAGCCATATAAGTGAGCGAAGGATTCACACAGGACGATGAGGTCATGCAGGCACCATCCGTAACAAAGACGTTTTTGGCCCCGTGTACCTGGTTGTACCCATTGAGCACGGAAGTTTTGGGATCTCTGCCCATTCGGGCAGTCCCCATTTCGTGTACTCCAAAGCCTGGGGGATGTTCGTTATCAAATCCTTCAACATCCTTTAGTCCGGACTTTTCGAGCATTTCCACGGCATCTTCCTGTATCTGTTTGTTCAATGCCTTTTCGTTGATCTTGAATTCGGCATCAATGGTCAAGGTAGGCTGTCCCCATTTGTCCAGCACTTCGTTATTCAACATAATCTTATTGTCATGATAGGGAAGGCATTCTGCAAAACCGGTAATAAAAAACTCCCAGGGCCCTGGTTTTAACAGGGCATCCTTAAAATCGGCACCAAAAGCCTCTGTATTTGCAGGATTGCCCCCGCGGCCCGCGCCACCCTGAAACCCAAAACCGCGTACAAACTTGTCGGTAGTACTGTTTTTATCGATGTTCACATAACGCGGAATATAGATGCCATTGGGTCTTCGCCCTTTATAGTATTTATCGTCAAAGCCCTCTACCCGCCCCAGGGCACCTACCCTATAGGTATGGTCCATAAGGTTATGTCCCAGTTCCCCGCTATCGTTCCCAAGACCGTTCTCAAAACGTTTCGATTTGGAGTTCAGCAGTATTTGGGTAGTGCTTAAGGTCGAGGCATTCACAAAAATAATCTTGGCATAAAAAGCGATATGCTCACTGGTCTCGGCATCGATAATACGTACCCCGGTGGCCTTCCCTTTGCTATCGTCATATATCACGGATTGGGCAATGGAATAGGGCCGAATGGTGAGATTTCCCGTGGCGTTCGCTGCCGGCAAGGTGGTGGAATTACTACTGAAATACGCCCCAAAAGGACAGCCCCTACTACACCTGTTCCGATATTGACATTGTCCCCTACCATAATGGGGTCTTGTTAAATGGGCTACCCGGCCTATAATCATGTTACGCCCTTCAAAATCCTTTTCAATACGTTTCTTGATATGTTTTTCCACACAGTTGAGTTCCATAGGGGGCAAGAAATGGCTGTCCGGTAGTTGGGGAAGGCCCAGGGCCTCGCCGCTTATTCCCGCAAACTTTTCGACATAGGTGTACCACGGTTCAATGTCCTTGTAACGCATAGGCCAGTCCACCCCATGGCCATCTTTGGCATTGGCCTCAAAATCAAGATCGCTCCAACGATAGGTTTGCTTGCCCCATAAGAGCGACCTTCCTCCCATTTGGTGCCCGCGTAACCATAGGAACGGTTTTTTTTCGGTATAGGGGTTGGCCGCATCATCCGCCCAAAAATGTTCGGTATCGGTACCAATCCATCCAGATCGCATGGCCTTGTAGTGTTTCTTTTTTTGCTCGGGCGTTAATCCGCCACGAAGTTCGGTATCCCAGGGATCTAAGTGCATGGTAGGATAATCTATCACGTGCTCCACGATAGGACCCCGTTCCAGCACCAAGGTTTTGAGGCCTTTCTCGCAAAGCTCCTTGGCGGCCCATCCGCCACTTATCCCGGAACCGATAACAATAGCATCGTAGGTCGTTTCTTTTTTCGCATCAATGTTATAATTGGCCATTAACTGTTGTTTTTAGACTAGGTGTCCCCAAAGCTTTGACCAAATATAAAAAAAGTATCCCTGCTGTAGTTCAAGGGGTACGCAAAGACCCGTCAGGTTTTTTACTTCGGCATCTATCGACTACGCTCAGGACAGGTCGTTCGGTTAAGGCAAAACCGGATAGGTCTCCCTAAATGATGGTTTTGCGCCCTATGGCCTAAAACCGGTTATCCCCACCAACGATATCGCCCAAGGTACCCAGGATACTTCCCTCCCCCTTATCCTTTCCTCCTCGGGGAACAGCAGCCAGTACACGTCCGGCCAAGCGGCTAAAGGGTAGGGATTGCACATATACGGTTCCTGGGCCCCGCAAAGTGGCAAAAAAGAGTCCCTCTCCGCCAAAAATGGTGTTTTTGATGCCTCCCACGAACTGTATATCATAATCCACCTGCTGGGTGAAACCTACGATACAACCGGTATCCACCTTAAGCACCTCCCCAGGCGCCAATTCTTTCCGGGCCAGGGTATCCCCCGCATGTACAAAGGCCATACCGTCCCCTTCCAGTTTTTGCATAATAAATCCCTCGCCTCCAAAAAGACCGCGGCCCAGCCGTTTGGAAAATTCGATGCCTACGGATACGCCCTTGGCAGCGCATAAAAAGGCGTCTTTTTGACAGACAAACTTGCCACCGTTCTCAGACAGGTCTATGGGTACGATCTTTCCGGGATAAGGTGAGGCGAAACTAACCTGCTTCTTCCGTTGTCCAACGTTCAAAAAAGCGGTCATAAAAAGACTTTCTCCCGTAAGCATGCGCTTGCCGGCGGAAAACAGCTTGCCCAAGACTCCTGAATCCTGATTGGAACCGTCCCCAAAGATGGTATCCATTTTTATCTCGGTATCCATCATCATAAAACTGCCGGCCTC
>JBCCZF010000272.1:0-5064 GCA_039188035.1 Bacteroidota bacterium
AGTCCTTACTAATGCCTATATGTTTTTCTATAGCTTCCGGACGTATCTCCTGGACCTGGGGCAAAACCAATTGTAACTTTTCCAATTCCTTGGAAATACGACTTAGGTCGGTTCCCAAAAACTCCACCAAAAGACTTGCCGCCTTGTGCGAAATGGAATACCCTTTGCTGTTTAACTGCGTGCGAATCCAGTCGGAGACCTGGTTTTCGTACAGTTTCTTGCTCTCGAAAAGAACCCCGCTTTTTTTGATGGATTTATATAATTTCTTGCGTTTGTCCAGTTTTTTGTATTTGTAACAAAGGACCAATACCGTGGTGGGCTGGGGATTATCGGCGTAGGTGGTCAATTGTTCAATAGTCCTGGAAAGATGTTGGGCCTCCTTAATGATAAGAACCTGTCTTTGGGCCATCATAGGGTACCGTTTGGCATTCCCTATTACGTCGTCTACGTTTACATCCTTCCCATAAAGAACCATTTGGTTAAACCCCTTTTCCTCCTCGGAAAGGAGGTTTTGTGCGATATAATCCGCAATCTTATCAATGTAGTAGGGTTCATCCCCGGAAAGAAAATACAAAGGATAGATGTTTCCATTGCGGATATCCATCACAATTTGCCGAGCTTCATCCATTCCAAAAAAATCATCAATTTTGCGGTATGCGGAAACTGAACTTCCCGGCATACACGTTTCGATTCAAAAATAGCGAAAATGGAATTCGCATTTTTGATGTTATCCGCAAAAAATTTGTCGTTCTACAACCCGAGGAATGGGTTCGTCAGCATATGGTCCATTACCTCTTGGAAGAAAAAGGCTATCCTAAAAGCTTGATGAATGTGGAAAAGCAGTTGCTGGTGAACTCCATTAAAAAGCGTTATGACATTGTTGTTTTTAATCCCCAAGGTACGATCCATATCCTTGTGGAATGCAAAGCTCCCGACATATCAATTTCCCAAGATACCTTTGACCAGATAGCACGTTACAACTTGGGGCTGGATTCCGCATATTTGGTAGTGACCAATGGTCTGGACCATTATTATTGCAAAATGGATTGGGAAAGGGAAAAATACCAGTTTTTAGGTCATATTCCTGATTTTAGCCGTTAATTTGCAAGCGTTTTGCAAATCGCGGTGGTCATACTCAATTGGAATGGGGAAGTTCTCTTGGAACGTTACTTGGCCAATGTGGTAAGGTATTCCCAAGAAGCCCAGGTTTATGTGGCGGATAATGCTTCTACAGATGGGTCGGTAGCGTTTGTCAAAAAACACTTTCCAGAAGTCCATATACTGCAAAACACCACTAATGGAGGCTTTGCCAAGGGCTATAACGAGGCGTTAAAACACGTTGAGGCCGATCTCTATTGTCTATTGAATTCCGATGTTGAGGTCTCTAAAGATTGGCTCCTTCCCATACTACAAGGATTTGCGGACCTTCCCCAGGAAGCGGCTATTCTACAACCCAAGATATTGGATCTTACCCAAAGGGATTGTTTTGAATATGCCGGGGCGGCCGGGGGATTCATCGATATGTTGGGATACCCCTTTTGCCGAGGCCGCATTTTTCAAAGCCTAGAGCGGGATCTAGGACAGTATGACGATACCTCGGAAATATTTTGGGCAACGGGTGCGTGCATGTTTATACGCAAAAATGTTTTTTGGGAACTCAACGGTTTTGATGAAGATTATTTTGCCCATCAGGAGGAAGTTGATCTGTGTTGGCGAGCCAAGAATTCCGGGTACAAAGTGTATTATTGCGGCACATCTACAGTATATCATTTGGGAGGATCTACTTTGAGCAATATGAACCCGAAAAAAACGTATCTCAACTTTAGGAACTCCCTCTTCTCGATTACCAAGAACCTTCCTAGAAGAAAGGCTTTCCCGATTATTTTTTTACGATTGGTGTTGGACGGGGTCGCCGTAATCCGTTTCGTGTTCCAAGGCAGGACAAAGCATGCTTGGGCCGTATTCCGCGCGCACCTTAATTTTTATAAATGCTTTGGACAGATGTACCGAAAACGGGAAAAGACCAGGTATATTAAAAAATATTATGTTACAAAGTCCATAGTATGGGCCCATTTCGTAAATGGAATACGTATATTTAACGATTTAGTAAAAGATTAACTGCACCTGAATTTTGGAGGAAACCTATTTTCCATAATTTTGCCGGTTAAAGATAACTTGGAGAATAAATAACAAACATTTTAATAACTAGAACCCTTGATTATGAGAAAAATGATTTTAGGCGGATTGGGGATGGCGATATTACTATCTTCATGTGTCTCCCAAAAGAAATTTGCCGATCTTGAGGCCAAACATAAGGAAGCCCAGGATTTGTTAAATTCCGCTACCGTGAAGTTGAACGACTGTTTGGAGGAAAAGGCAACGGCCGCTTCAAAAATGAAAACTTTGGAAGATCAGAATGCCTTTTTGAAGGCTAACAATCAAGAGTTGATCAATAATATGGGCAATCTTACGACCCTAACGACCAAGGGGGCCGAGAACCTGGAGAAGTCCTTGGAAAGCCTCCAGGAAAAAGACCTTACCATCCGCAAGTTACAAAATGCCATTACCCGCAGGGATTCTGTAAATCTCTCCTTGGTACAAAGCCTTAAAGGTGTGTTGGGCAACTTGGATGATGAGGACATTGAAATTAGCGTCGAGAAGGGCGTTGTTTTTGTTTCCATATCGGATAAGCTGTTGTTCAGTAGTGGAAGCTACAACGTAACCTCAAGGGCCAAGGAGATTTTAGGTAAGGTGGCCCAAGTGGTAAACAACAAGCCTGATTTTGAGTTTATGGTCGAGGGCCATACGGATGACGTACCTTATCGGAAAGGGGTACTTCTGGACAACTGGGATTTAAGTGTAAAACGAGCCACTGCCGTGGTGCGCATTCTGCAAAACGATTACAAAGTGGATCCCAAGCGTATGACCGCTGCCGGAAGATCACAATACATTCCCGTTTCGCTTTCGGAAAAATCCAAAAATCGTAGGACGCGAATCGTGGTACTTCCCAAAATCGATCAATTCTACAGCATGATCGAGGAAGGCATGAAAGATCCGGCCATCAATAACTAAGGAATAGGATAGTTCAAATACAGACCGCAATGGGCAACCGTTGCGGTTTTTTTTTATACAATGAAGTTATCCATCTTAAAGTGTCAGTGCCAGGATGTCGATCGAATCCGCAAAAACAAGCTACTCTTCCGTTATGCTACCTGGTGCAATCAAAGAATGTCCAGACTTCCTTTGCCTTCACGAAGTACTTTGGGCTCGCCCTGGGAAAGATCAATGACGGTAGAGGCCACATTGCCCCCGTATCCCCCATCGATTACCACATCCACTAGATTTTCCCATTTCTCAAATATCAACTCGGGATCCGTGGTATACTCAAGAACTTCATCCTCATCGTAAATGGAGGTGGATACGATCGGATTGCCCAATTCGGTTACCAAGGCTTGTACTATGGTATTGTCCGGGACACGGATTCCCACGGTTTTCTTTTTTTTAAAGTCCTTGGGCAAATTGTTGTTCCCTGGCAGCACAAAGGTATACGGTCCGGGAAGGGCACGCTTTAGCAGTTTAAATGTGGAGGTATCTATTTGCCGCACATAATCGGAAAGATTGCTCAAGTCCGGACAAACAAAAGACCAATTGGCCTTGGCCAGTTTTATGCCTTTGATCCGGGCTATTTTTTCCAAGGCCTTGGAATTGGTAATGTCACAGCCCAGGCTGTAAACGGTATCCGTGGGATAAATGGCCAATCCCCCCTTGCGAATTAGGTCAACTGCACGTTGTACCGCCTTAGGGTTGGGGTTTTCCTCGTAGATTTTTAAAAACTCGGCCATAGGGTAGGCTAAAAGGTCAAAGATAACGGTTATCTTTAGATTGATTTGTAAGACGCCGAGACAAAAAATACTATCTTTACAGCATTAGATTCTCTTTGTAACATAACTTCCTCTAAAAGTCTTTGGACTTTTAAGTATACTTCGGATACCCCGAGGGGTATCCCCTATGCAATAGATTACTTCACTATTTACAAAGAGAAAAATGAAAAAAGCTATAAAAATTGCCGTTATCGGCGGTACGGGAAAATCTGGAAAGTACCTTGTTCGCGAGTTGATTGCCCAGGGCTATCAGATTAAAACCCTTGTGCGCAATCCGAAGAATTTCACCGAGGAAAGTCCACTTGTTGAAGTGGTACACGGAAACGTGGAAGACCCTGATGCCTTGCGAAAATTGATCAGCGGTTGCCAGGCCGTAATCAGTACCTTGGGAATAGGTATTCCACAGAGCAAACATACTATTTTTACCCAGGCCACTAAGAACTTACTGCCTTTGGCAAGAGGGTTAAAGGTAGAACGTTATATTGTAATTTCCGGACTTCATGTGGATACTCCCGGGGACCAAAAGAGCAAGGATACCCAGATGAAAACGGATTGGATGTACGCCCATTACCCGGTATCTACCCAAGATAAGCAAAAGGAGTTTGAGCTACTGGATCGGAGTACTATGGATTGGACCTTGGTTAGGCTACCCCTAATAGAGCTTACGGAGGCCCAAGGTGAAATTAGCACCAGTTTAACGGATTGTCCTGGGGAGAAAATTGGGGCAAGGGACTTGGCCCTTTTTCTTATAGGGCAGTTGAACGATAGTACATTCCACAGAAAGGCACCGTTTCTGGCCAATGTATAAACACTAGAAATCCCAAGAATTCCAAGTTGACTTTCCAAGACGATTTAATAGCGCAGTCGGAATTTTGGTCATCAGGAATTTTTGGGATTTTTTTTTTTTGGTTATAGCGAACCTAGGATACAATTTCCAATTTCGCAAACCGGAGCAGCAATTTTTTTACGTTCCCCTTTTCAAACTGTATTTCGGCTTTCTTGTCGTTTCCGGCCCCTTCGATTTTTAGGATCTTACCTTTGCCAAAGCGGGTGTGGTTGACGAGGGTTCCCTCACTAAGGTTGGGGTCTATGGTAGGTGTATTGCCCAAAGGTATGCCCAGCTGCGGTTTTAGCTTTCGAAGTTTGCGGAGTTGGTTGGCATTGGGCTTATCCACACTTGGGG
>JBCCZF010000273.1:0-5063 GCA_039188035.1 Bacteroidota bacterium
GGGACTTTTGCCGTATGTGTACTTGTTGCGTTCGACATCCTTATTATTTTGAGTTTACACTGTTAAAGGCTCCTTGTATTACTTTGCCCCGTTCGTAGGCGGACATCACCTATAAAAGAGGTAAACCCTTTGTAGGCTTGACCCGCCTAAACGAATTCGGGCAAGGGGGAACATTATTCTTTATTCACGGGACCGTTTGAAATGGGTATAAATCCCTAAAAACGGGTTTAATGTTTGCGGCTAAGCTCACTTTGCAACGGGGGTTCCGATACCGTTTGCATCATTGCTTTAAAATCCCCATTGAAGGTCTTTGTGATGGATTTTCCATCACGGGTCAGTCCTTTAAAAACACCCTGTTCCACCAAATCCCAAAGGACATACTTGGCCTGACTTTTTCCATTGATCAATCCAAAATGGTTTTCCGATCCGCCCGGGTTTTGGGCATCTTTCCAGGGCTCATCAAATCCCTCGAAATAAAAACAGGAAATATTCTTGGCATTGGTCCAGTTTCGCATGGCCCAATAGTAAATGCCTTCCTTATATTCATCGGTAGCCCGGGATCCGGTTGGCCCATATAGACCATTGGAGTTGGAGGCCCAACCGGTCTCCCCGATATGAACGGGTTTATCCACCCCAAGGCTCTGCATATAGGTTACCACATTTCCATATTGGGTCTGGGCATAGCCCAGGGCCCGATCCATGGCCGCATCGATCTTTGCCAAGGAATCCTGTTCTCTTTCAGCTTCTGGAACTCCCCAGAACTGTGGATTGTAATGGGTATCGTGCATGGGATAGGTGTGGAGCGAAATAAAATCTACGGCCCTTATTAGGGCCTCCAGGTCGGGAACATGGTAGGCCGGATCCCCACCCCCCCAAGAAGCAAAATTATCCGAGCTGGTTATCCATAGTTCCCGGGGCAGCTCCCCTTGTTTTTTTAGTCCCTGGAGATGCTTCACCCATTTTAGGATTACCCAGGGCTGTACGTAATAACTTGTGGCCCACTTTACCATGGCTTCATTGCCCACGGCGATTACTTTTACAATATCCGGATAGGCCTTGGCCAGTTCCACGGCCCTCGCTATTTCCCGGGCATTACGTTCGCTTTCCTCATGGTGATTCGGTTCTTGGTCTGTCCACGCATTTTTACAATCGATCCAGGCGCCCAGCATCACGTACATCTCAAATTCCGGATGCTCTTGCTTTAGGGCTTTTATGACTTTTAAGACATTGGAGGCGTGGGGGAGGTGTACCTTGTAGGTACGAATCACCTTTATGCCCATGGCCGCCAATATTTTCATGTCTTCCTTAAGTTCATCCAACGTGGGTTCAATTCCATGATCGGCATGACGGTACCCGCCATAGGACATCGCCAAATATTCGGGATTTCCCAAAATTTCCTGGGCGGTAAGACTTTTTTCCTGTGCAACCATGGTAACCGTATCGTCTTTTTTGGGTTTTTCTTTACATGAAATCAACCCCATAAACAAGGTGGCCAATAGCATTATATTTTTTGGATAAGTGCCGTATTCCCTCATCGTATACCACTTTAATAGACTACGCCAACTTCAATTTTCCGTATTTCCCCAGAGCGTGAAAAAACCTGTGTACTGGTAGCACGGTTCATGGATGTCCCTTTAAAAGGCTTACGGGTACCGTCATAATAATCCACCAAGATGCTTGCGTGTTCCGCCAAACGGTAAACCACGGGAACCTGGCAATACGTAAATACCAAGGATTTTTTCTGCAGTGGAATACTCTCTTCCGCGCCCGATACGGACTTATATACAAACTGGTCGGAACCGCTCAGGAATTCACCTTTGGGGAGCAACCTAGGTGTAAAGCCAAGGATACCATGGGATACCGTTACGCCCAATTCCCCCCAGCGGGATAAAATGTCCTCCTTTACTTGCCCGGTCATCCCAGGCTGTTGAGCACCCTTGCCTTGGGGCGTATGTGAATAGGGATCGGTGGGGAAAGCTCCGTATAGACTTGGCGATTTATGGACACCGATTCCCTTTTTAACTTCATTGTAGTGTTCCTGTAATCCATGGATTATGGTATTACTTTCCTTTGCCGCAATGGCTTTTTGGTAGCATTCCGTTACCGCCAACAACAGCTTGGAAACCATGTGCCAATAAATGGATCCCAATCCCTCATAGCCAAAGAAGGTACCGGAACGTCCGGTAAAGGATTTATGGTCAAAGAGGTCCTCGAAAATCTGAAGCACTCTTTGTTTTTTAGCATCGTCAAAGTGCGCATAGTGCTGCGCATCCAACTGGTCTAGGGCCTTTTTTAGGTCATGGCCATTGGTAAAGTTCCCATTGAAATGGAATTGCCCTTGAACATCCTCTTCCAGTATGGCGTTATTGCCTTTGGCAAGAAGTTCCTGCAATAGCTTGGATCGGGAGATAGCATCCTTGGGCATGGTATTTTTCTCTAAAAATCGCGGCAAATCCTTATGGGGATATAGGATATAGCTGTTTTGGTCCGCTCTGTATAATCTACTTGTCCGTAAGGCGTCCAAAACGGATAGTGCCTCTTGTGAAGTTAAGGCCCCTGAACTGAGCACCGCTACCTGGCCCTCCAACATTTCATCCAAATGGTGGATAGAAACCCCATTATTGCCATCAAGTTGCATTAGGTTGTACGCATGATATAAGTGATCTGACCTTTTGTTTACTTGTATGGTATGTTCTAAAATAGGTAAGACCGATGCTATAAAGTCCTTTACGTTCCCAAGGGGTACGCCACGCTTTTCGCCGGAAAAGCCCTTATTGTAAATTTTCCCCCTATAGATACTGGAGGCAGTTCCTAGGCCATCCAGGATTCTCTTTCGGGTTATATCGGATACGGTTTCCCCTAGTACCTCCGCGTTCTCCAAAAAGATCTGGGCCATGTCGTTAAAGTAAACCACCAACTCTTCCGAAACCTGAAATTCCCGTGTCTTTGATTTTTGTAATACCGTTTCAAAAAACTTGAGATGCCTCCTTACATAGTATAGGGTTACCATGGAGACGCCATTGCCGACGAGGGCATTATTGGCGTCGTTCCATTCCGGTCTTTGGGTGTTCATCCAAATGCCTCCCCCGGGGATAAAATTGGCCAGTTTGGCCAAAACGGAAGCCAAGAACTTTTCCATGAAATTTACCTTATGGATGGCGCCGTTCCGATTGCGGAGAAGGGCGGCATCTGCGCCCATTTGCTCCCGTTCCTCCCGTATTTGTGCGTCCAGGGCCTTATCGAATGTTATGGTATCCTTGGGATTGGCCAACAAATGGGCATACCCTTTGATCTTGTAAGGGACATTGGCATAAACAAAAATGCCGTCGTCCAAATAGCCTTCCAATTGTTGGGGATAGTGCTTTTGGAGAAATTCCAGAAACTTGAGCGCGTAAATGATTTGATGATCTCCCCAATACCCAATGTAGGACCAGGGATTGTCCGGTTCAATGGTCTCCCAATCAAAACCGTCCTTGGTTACCCGGTACGGATTATAACCGTCAAAGGTGGAGGCGTTAAAGAACTTTAGGATCATACCATCGATGAACTCGGGGTAAGCGTGGGCCAAGGCCTCCCAATTCTGAAAAATGTCACGCCAGTTGCCCTCGTAGTCCAGTATTTTGGATCCGTCCTGTTCGCTTTGCGTATTTATGGAGAAAATGTTCCAAGGCCTACTGGGATCCCCGTGTCTGCGACTGAATTTTAAGGGTAGATACTCCCTGCAGAGGCGTTCAAGGTCTTTGTCTTCCAAAGTTTTGGACAACCCATTTAGCTGGTTTAGGGTTAAGGTCTCGGACAATGCCTCAAAAGTGTCCCTATGTGCAAAGAACACTGTTTTGTTGGCCTTGCCCAGGTACGTATTAAAATCTTCTTTTTCAAGGGTATAATTATTATCAAAAATGCCGCCCCGCATGATGTTAAACAATGTGTTGGAAAAATGACGGGCATCCCCTAGTTTATCCGCTGTACACTGTAACCCATCTGAGGCTGCGGTAAGGGCTACCAACTTTTGGGTGCCTAGGGCAACATCTTCCAAAACACGATCGTGCAGGATATCCCGCTCTTCTAGATCGCGGGTCAAACGGATAATATCCCCATGATTTTGATTGACATTGGCTATTAAGCTCCATTTCTTGTCCACATTGGGGAGAAGTGTGCTTTTTTGGTTCAAGAAGTAAGCTCCTTTTTCCCCTTTTATGTCCGTTTCCCGATGTATGGGCCGTCCCTTTCTGAAATTGTCCAGTTGCAAGGAGGACGCCAAATGGGTGGCACCTTCCATACCTATGGACCATACAATATTGGCCTTTAAGGCCTCTCTGGGTTCGACCTTGTCCACGATAATGGCACTTAGGGCATAGATTCCAAGGCCAACCTCGGGAATGAGCTCGTTTCTTTTGTAGGCGTCCACAAGGTTGCTTTGCCTGTTTTGCATTTCACTGCCTACACCGTAGGGCATTATGTTTTGAATACCATCCAGAATGTCCACATCAATGGGCTGATCCCCGTTGTTGGTCAACTGGGCCTCTCTCACAAACCCAAACCGGTTGCTGGAGGCCCATTGGTAGCTAAAGGTAAGTTGTAAATCGTGGTTGATTTCCTCAAAGATGATCTTGTTGCCTATGACACTTTTATACAGATTTCGGGTAATCCGATAGGTATCCCCATTCCTTTGGGAAAAAGGTTCCCAGGTTTCGATGCCCTCGGTTCCAGGGACTGCCAAAATGGTCTTACTTCCCGTGGTTTCCGTAGACTCGGTAATTTTATCATCCGTATAGTAGGGGAACAGGGCGTATTGCGCATTTTTTCTTCCAGCAGTGAGCCCTCCGTTGCTGGAAATAAACATCCAGTGGTTGGCATCGCTTACAATGCTCATGAAAAATGGACGCATTTTATCCACATCGGCTATCTTGAAATAGTTCTCACTGCCCATCTTCACTCGTGTAACCGATTGTTGGATATGGTTTTCGATGGCCAGGCGTTCGTCCGTTAAATCCGAAGTTGTAGACATTCTTTTTGTTTAAGATTGACTGTATTGGTGAAAAGAAGACTGATCTTGATAAAAA
>JBCCZF010000274.1:0-5060 GCA_039188035.1 Bacteroidota bacterium
GGCAAAACCATATGGTACGACAGTGCCGTTTATCGAAAAATCGTTTTTTTTCGACCAAATACATGGAGATGCCATAAATCTGCTTGTTGAATGTGTGGAGGGTAAATTGGGAATGCCATACGGATTTAGGCATATGGCGATATGCAACAATTGTAGCCGTTCTTTTGCTATATTTAGGGAAAACCGATATCCAAACCAAAAAAAATCTCCAATGAAACAGCGAAAAATTACCCTGGAAGAAAATGAAATTCCCGAAAACTGGTACAATATTGTGGCGGATATGCCCAATACACCCTTACCTCCCTTACATCCAGGTACTTTGGAACCCATAGGTCCGGAAGCTTTGGCTCCCTTATTTCCCATGGCCCTAATAGCGCAGGAGGTTAGCATGGAAAAATGGATATCTATTCCGGACGAGGTGCGGCATATCTATTCCCTTTGGCGGCCTACGCCCCTCTACCGGGCCTATGGTTTGGAAAAAGCACTGGACACTCCGGCCAAGATTTACTACAAATACGAAGGGGTCAGTCCTTCCGGATCGCACAAGCCCAATACGGCCGTGGCACAGGCCTACTACAACAAACAGGAGGGCGTACGAAAAATAACTACGGAGACCGGTGCCGGGCAGTGGGGAAGCGCCCTAAGTTTTGCATGTCAACATTTTGGTTTGGATTGTGAGGTATACATGGTAAAGCTATCCTACCGGGACAAGCCTTATCGCAAATCCATGATGAACGCTTGGGGCGCAAAAGTTATTGCTTCGCCGTCCGAACGAACGGAATCGGGAAGAAAGATTCTAGCCCAAGATCCAGAAAGTCCGGGATCCCTTGGTATAGCCATTTCCGAAGCGGTGGAAATGGCAGCCCAGGATGAACACACCAAATATGCCTTGGGCAGTGTGCTTAACCATGTAAAATTGCATCAGACCATTATAGGCCAGGAGGCGATAAAACAAATGGAGAAGGCCGGTGAGATGCCGGATATTGTGATTGCCCCTTTTGGCGGGGGATCTAATTTCGCCGGTCTAGCGTTCCCCTTTCTGCGCCTAAACCTGGAAGAGGGAAAGAACATTCGCTGTATATCCAGTGAACCTACCTCCTGTCCAAAATTGACACGTGGTGTTTTCCGGTACGATTTTGGGGATACCGGTGGGATGACACCCTTGCTCCCCATGTATACCTTAGGTCACAACTTTGTACCTGCACCCATACATGCCGGGGGCCTTCGCTATCATGGGGCCGGGGTTATTGTAAGCCAACTGCTCAAGGATGGGCTTATAGAGGCCGTGGCACATGATAATCTGGAAGTTTTTGACGCTGGGCTACTCTTTGCACGGACGGAGGGCATTATCCCGGCTCCGGAAGCTACCCATGGGATTGCCACCGTAATCCAGGAAGCCAACCAATGCAAGGAAGAGGGGGTATCCAAAACCATTCTCTTTAACCTTTGCGGGCACGGCAATTTTGATATGAAGGCCTATGATGACTTTTTGGGAGGTAATATCAAACGGCACGAATTGACGCAAGAGGAAATCAATGCGTCCTTGGCCCAGTTAAATACACCGATAATTCCGTAAGGGGCAGTAGAAATTACCTCCTCCTACGGCTATAGAAAACTATCCACCTCCTTGTAGGCATCTATTACGGCCCATTCCCCGGCCTTGCCGCCGCGGGAGTTGCCGTGTTCCATGCCCATTACCCCTTTGAATCCTTTTTCGTGAATCCATTTAAAGACGTTTTTGTAATTGATTTCCCCCGTAGTGGGTTCTTTCCTTCCCGGATTGTCCCCAATCTGGAAATAGGCGATCTCGTCCCAGGTAAGTTCCATATTATGGATAAGATGGCCTTCGGTCTTTTGCAGATGATAGATGTCGTACAATATTTTACAAGAAGGGCTGTCCACACCCTTGCAGATCATATAGGTTTGATCCGAATTTTGCAGGTATAAGTCAGGGGAATCCGAAAGTGGTTCAAGAACCATGACCAAACCATGTGGTTCAAAGATTTCCGCTCCCCTTTTCAGGGCTTCGATGACATTGGCGTCTTGAACACCTATAGGCAACTTTCTCTCAAATCCGCCGGGCACAACGGTCATCCATTTGGCATTTACCCGTTTGGCTACTTCAACGGCCCGTTTGCAGCCGTCCAGAAAAATATCCATGTGTTCCTTTTTTCCCGCGGCCAGGGTATTGGCCATATTACCCCCTTTGTCCACCACAAAGACGCCCATGGTCATCCCGCGTTTGGCCAAGGTTTCGCCCATTTTGGTCTGTACGGCCACACTGCGTTTCATCATGCCGTTGTCCTCAAAGGCCGTAAACCCTTGATCGGCCATAAAGTTGATTTGGTCTATGGGGTCGTCACCCGCCAAATCCTTGAACATGCCTAAATGCGGGGCATAGTTGAGATTGAATTTGTACGGGGCCTTGGGTGCCGTGCTTTTGCCATAGGCCAAGTTGCCGCCCAAACCAATGGCACTGCCGGTTAAAGCTGTCTTTTGTAGAAAACTTCTTCTTTTCATACTGTCCTTATATCATTTAGTTTACAAAATAATCCCATCCCAAAAAAGGTGAACTTTGCAGGAATTGCTTAAAAGAAGGCCCGCACAGAAAGAATTCCCTTTTAAATCCAATTCCTTATAGCGACCAAGCTTTTCCCCCCGTAAGTTCCTCCAGGTTTCCACAGGGAACATATTGCCCGGGCACGGGTAAATATGCCAACACCTTTTCGCCGATGAATTCCGAGGTCTTGTATCCCCAGATGGTAAGGCCCCTAACATCGCTCGCAAATGAAAACCGTAATATTTCGTCATCAATATCTATGGGAACCCCTTTTTCAATGGCCTCGTTATAGGAATGGATGACCTCAAAATTTTCGGCTTCCCTCTGCTTGTCCACCTCCAAGGCTTTTTGGAGCACTTTTTCCAAATCCTGCGCTTTTAATTGCGTTACTTCTTTTTTTTCGGACCGGGTCATGGCTTCCTCCAGGAACTTGGAAAAACGAAGTTTTGTAAAATCCTGCTGTTGGGGCTCCATGACCTCAAAGGCAAAGCGGTCAATAAAGCGATCTACCTGCATTTCGGAGGCCGATGGGGTGTCCGTTTTTGGAAGGATGATATCTACCAGTTGCGTCAGTGCCGCCCCTTGGTCTGGGGTGAAGAATTGGGGCGCCCAGGTAATTGTCCTTTCGTTTTTACAACTCTGTACAAGATGTATAAGGGTGGGGGTGGCCACGGAATAACCGAGTGCCAATCCCATATTTTTCAATGCTTTTCTTCGTTCCATAATCCTAAATAGTACCTTTTTTAAGTTCCTTGGCCGCATGGTTGGCCGCCCTTGCGGTGAAGGCCATATAGGTCAAGGAAGGATTAACACAACTGGCCGAGGTCATAAAAGAGCCATCGGTCACGTACACATTGGGAACGGTATGCACCTGGTTGTATGCGTTGAGCACGGAGGTTTTGGGGCTCCGTCCCATACGTGCCGTACCCATTTCATGGATGCCGAGTCCCAGGGCACCCGGGTCGTCAAAAGGAGTAACATCTTTTACTCCCGCTTTTTCCAGCATTTCTACGGCACTGGCTTTCATATCTTTACGCATTTCCAGTTCGTTTTCCCGAAGTTCCGCGTCAAAAGTCACCGTGGGTAATCCCCAAGCATCCTTTTGGTCGTAATCAAGGGTAAACCGATTGTCCTCGTAAGGAAGCACCTCGCCAAAGCCTCCCATACCAAAAGTCCAGCCCCCTGGTTTCAGAATGGCCTCCTTCATCTGCTCGCCATAACGGAACTCGGCAATGGCTTTGTCCCAATTGCCTCTAGAACCCCCACCTTGATACCCAAAGCCCCGTATGTATTCCTTTCGGTTGGAACTTCCGCCCAAGTTTCTAAAACGGGGTATGTAAATGCCATTGGGTTTTCGTCCCTGATAATACCTGTCCTCAAAACCATCCAATTTGCCCTGGGCACCAACCCGTAGGTGATGGTCCATGATATTGCGTCCCAATTGGTCGGAATCGTTGCCCAAACCATTGGGAAAACGATCGGATTTGGATTGCATCAATATGGAGGTTGAGGCTATGGCCGAGGCACACAAAAACACGACTTTGGCCGTAAACTCATATTTTTCCTTGGTAAGCCTATCCATTACCTTTACCCCCGTTGCCCGTTGGGTGTCCGGATCGTAAATCACCTCATATACTATGGAATCGGGTCTTAGGGTTAGGTTACCTGTTCTTTCCGCGGCGGGCAACGTAGAGGAGAGGCTGCTGAAATATCCTCCAAATGGACATCCCCGGATACACCGGTTTCTAAATTGGCACTTGGATCTGCCTTCAAAGGTGTTATCCCCGGTAATATGGGCCACCCTTCCGGCTGTAATGACCCTTCCGTTAAAATTCTCGGCCACCTTGTCCCGCACATGTTGTTCGGAACAATTGAGCGGCATCATGGGCAAGAACTTTCCATCCGGTAACTGGGGCAGGTTCAGGGATTCGCCACTAACCCCAATAAAGGTTTCCACTTTATCGTACCAAGGGGCTATGTCCCTATAACGAATGGGCCAGTCCACAGCGATACCGTCCCTTTTGTTGGCTTCAAAGTCAATATCGCTCCAGCGATAGCTATGACGGCCCCATTGTAGGGAACGTCCCCCTACATGATACCCGCGCATCCAATCGAACCTTTTGGTCTCGTTATACGGATGTTCCAGGTCGTTGACGAACCACATACGGCTTGCCGCCTTTGTGGTATAGCCTGTTCGGGATTGTTTTAATTGTTGTGCTTTTTCTTCACGGGTAGGTTCCCCTGCATTGGGAAAGTCCCAGGGATCCATATTGGCGGTGACATAATCGGCAATGTGATTTACCATTCGTCCGCGTTCCAGCATCAAGGTCTTTAGTCCGTTTTCACAAAGTTCTTTTGCGGCCAAACCTCCGCTAATTCCGGTACCTACAACGATGGCATCATACGATTCCCGTTCGTTGCCGTAATAAAATTTATTCATATGAGGGATTGTTCGAGCTCTAAATGTATTAAATATAAAATTAATTTTCTACATTTAAAC
>JBCCZF010000275.1:0-5044 GCA_039188035.1 Bacteroidota bacterium
CTACGACATTTACAAAGAGGGGGTCAGCACCAAGAAGGTAGGCACCAAGGAGTTTGCCGATGCCGTCGTGGCCAATCTGGGTAAAAAGCCCAAGACCCTTGCCGAGGTAAGCTACGACAAAAGCACTCCCTTAAACTTGCCTAAATATGAACGTAAGCCCCTGAGGGACAAACAGCTGAAAGGCGTAGATCTCTTTGTACACTGGCCTGGGTTCGACACCAGTGAAATTGGCTCCATCCTTCAAAAATTGGACGGGGAAATCTCCAAGCTCTCCATGATTACCAACAGGGGAATTATGGTATGGCCCCGGGGTTTCAAGGAAACTTTTTGTACGGACCACTGGCGGTGCAGATTTTATGCCGAAGAGGGCAAGGAAATGACCAAGGACGAAATCGTGAGGCTTCTTAGCGATGCCGTAAGCCACGATATCGATGTCATAAAGACCGAGAATCTATATACCTTTGAAGGAAAACGCGCTTATTCGTTGGGTCAAGGGCAGTAATAAACAAAAATTGGATTGTCCTCCACGGCGGGAAGGCTCAGACCTTCCCGCCTGTGAGGGCATGCTTAAATTGGTAGAGGGCAGTTTCTCCCCTGCCGAAGCCGCGGACGTGCTTCTTTCCCTCATCAATGATAAAATCAAATTCCATACGGTACAGGCCTTGAACCTGAAGCAAGGCTATCAAGAAGACACTTCACATTCGGAACAGCGCATCAAAGAACTCAAGGAGGCCAAGGAAATGGTCAAGACCTTGGTGGTAAAAGCGCAAAAAGAAGGGCTTGCCATAGAGATACACAGTCCTATACAAATTAGGCTAAAGGAGCAATAGGCGGAAAAAAACCAGGTGTGGCCCGGATTCCTCCGCGTGCTTAGTATAAAACCAACCACCACTTAAGATGGATCTTCATCTCTTGTTTGACAATCTATCCAATCCAGCCCTACTGTTCTTCTTTTTGGGAATTATTGCCGTACAGCTTAAGAGCGATTTAGAAATCCCTGCGGCATCGTCAAAGTTTATTTCGCTTTACCTCATGTTTTCCATTGGATTTAAGGGCGGGTTGGAACTTTCGCATAGCGTGCTGGACATGGAAATTCTATGGTCTCTCCTATTTGGCATTTTCCTGGCCCTATTTGTTCCCCTATATACGTATTTTATTCTGCGTAGAAAGTTCAACGTGGCCAATTCCGGTGCCATTGCCGCAGCATATGGCTCCGTAAGTGCCGTTACCTTTGTTACAGCGGTTTCCTTTCTGGAGATCGAACAAATTTCTTTCGGTGGGCATATGGTTGCCGTTATGGCCCTAATGGAGGCACCTTCCATTATCATAGGCGTATTGCTAATGGCCTATTTTCAAAAGGATAAAAAAAAGGGTATGGATTTAAAAAGTGTACTTCACCATTCCCTGACCAATGGAAGTGTACTTCTTATTATGGGAAGTTTGGCCATTGGGTTTTTGGCCAGCGATCAGCAGGCCCGGGGCATAGAGCCCTTTACCACAGATATTTTCAAAGGTTTTCTTGCCGTTTTCCTCTTGGATATGGGCATAAGCAGCGGTAGAAAGTTAAATGATTTCCTTAAAAAAGGTTGGTTTGCATTTTTCTTTGCCATTGTTATCCCGCTAATCAACGGTTGCACGGTAGCCTTCGTAAGCTCTATTTTCACAGAAAGTGAAGGAAACCGGTTCCTCTTTGCCATTTTGGCCGCAAGTGCCTCCTATATAGCCGTCCCCGCCGCCATGCGCCTAGCGGCCCCCCAAGCCAATCCCAGTCTATATTTGCCCATGGCCTTGGCCATTACCTTTCCCTTTAACATTACTTTGGGGATGCCCCTTTATTTGCTTATCGTCCAGACATTTTAGGGAATGCCTATATTTGGGTATTCAAGTGATTTAATTTGTATGGAGAAACACCGATGCGGCTGGTGCCTTGGGGACGACCTTTACATCGCCTATCACGATAGGGAGTGGGGGGTTCCCGTGAAAGATGATAAAACGTTATTCGAGTTTTTGGTTCTAGAGACCTTTCAAGCGGGCCTTAGTTGGATTACGGTTCTGCGAAAACGGGAAAACTTCAGGAAAGCGTTTGATCATTTCGATTATACCAAAATAGCACATTACCCCCAGAACAAAATAGATACCCTACTCCAAAATCCTGGAATCATCAGAAACAAGTTAAAAGTGAATGCCACGGTTTCCAATGCAAGGGCCTTTTTGGAAGTACAAAAGGAGTTTGGCAGTTTTAGCAGTTATCTCTGGGACTTTGTGGATGGTACCCCTATAAAAAATGCCTTTAAGGATTATCGGGACGCTCCCGCGAATACGGCATTGTCCGATACGATTAGTAAAGACATGAAAAAACGAGGTTTTAAATTTGTGGGCAGTACGGTAATCTATGCCCATATGCAGGCCACGGGAATGGTGAACGATCACGAAATTGGATGTTTTAGATATAATGAAGTATCCTAACCCCATAAATTTTCCAAAGCGATGAGACGACTCGGATATGTATTGCCCTTAATCGTTTGCTGGGTATTTCTTGGCTCCGCACAGAACAAGTACGAAAGGGAACATCGCATCCTAAAGAAGCAATTTCCACAGAAGGCATCCTCCTTTGTTTTGGACAAGGTCAAAGACGTTAAACGAGTGCGTTATTATAAGGAAATAGATAGCGCCAAGGTTAGTTATGAGATAAAGCTTAAGAAAGATAAGCTGCACTACAGCATTGAATTTGACCAAAACGGCGTCCTGGAAGATATTGAGATTACTATTAAACAGGTGGATATCCCGGAGGACAGTTGGGCGAACATCACCCGATATCTTTACAACACCTTTCAAAAATGGAAGGTACAAAAGATCCAACAGCAATACCCGGTGTCAGAAGATGAATCCCATGAAACCACCATACAGAATGCCTTTCAAAATTTATTGCTCCCCTCCTTGAACTATGAATTAGTGGTTTCTACCCAAAAGGAGGGCAAACACCAACCCTATGAGGTTCTTTTTGATGCCCACGGAAACTTTAAGAAACTTAGAAAATCACTACCTCCCAATTATGACCATGTCCTCTACTAGGAACGTTCTTCTTGCATGGGCCCTATTGACTTTTTTTGTACTGCACGGCCAAGAAAATCTAGTCGGGTATTGGGAACCGGAAATGGCCTTGAATTATAAGGTGGGGAAGAATTATGCGCACAACTTCTCAATGGATACACGGCAGTATCTCTACGAGGGCAACGACCTACAATTGCGGGCAAGACATGTTGATATCTCGCATTTTTCCAAGCTCACCATCGCATCCCAAAAGAGTATTGCATTGGGCATCATGTACCGTTTTCGGGAAGCCCTTGAGTCCATGGGGCAAAATGAACTACGGCTTACCCAACAATACAACATCGCCCAAAATCTGGGAAAAATACGTCTGGGCAATCGTTTTCGGACGGAACAACGTATTAATCCGGACAGAACCATATATCGGTTCCGTTATCGCTTTGCCCTGGACTTACCCCTACAGGGCGAGAAGCTAAATGTGGGCGAATCCTATTTGGTTACCTCTACGGAAAGTCTTCTAAGTGCCGCTCAAGGCAGTCGCCCGGAATGGGACCAAAGGGGAACGGCCTTTATAGGTTGGTTGCTTTATCCCAATACCCGGTTTCAGACCGGAATGGAGTATCGAACGGAGAACTATGCCCAAAGGGCGGAACACGTACTTTTTCTACTGACCTCCTTAATCTTCTCCTTGTAAAAGACGCATAAATTCACTCCTGGGAATCTCACGGGCACCCATACTTTCCAGATGTTTGGTATATTGTTGGCAGTCGATCAGGATATACCTTTTTTCCTGTAATTCCAAGGCCAATTGAATAAATGCAAATTTGGAGGCATCACTTACCTTAGTGAACATACTTTCCCCGCAGAATACCTGGCCCAAATCCACCCCGTAAAGTCCGCCTACCAAAACGTCATCTTCCCAGACTTCATAGGATTTGGCGTAGCCCTTCAAATGAAGTTGGTGATAGGCCGTTTTCATATCCTCCGTAATCCACGTTCCCTCCTGGCCCTTGCGCTTTACCGTGGCACATTGATGGAGCACCTCCTGAAAACAGGTGTTTTTAGTTAATTTAAAACGATTATCGCGCAGCACCTTGCGCATACTTTTGGAAATTCTTACCTCTTGGGGAAAAAGAACCATCCGTGGATCGGGGCTCCACCACAAAATCAACGAATCCTCATTGAACCAAGGAAATATACCTTGGCGGTATGCCAACAACATGCGTTCCATGGAGAGATCCCCGCCAACCGCCAACAGCCCTTCCGCATTGGCCTCCTCTACCGGTGGGAAATACAAATCCTGAGAAAGAAAAAACAACGGATGGTTTTCCCTACTCTTTTCCATAGCTATTCCGTTTTTGTGCCTACAGGGTTTTCGAAACCTTGTAGTATTCGTATAAATTTACGGAAAAGCACTCTAAAAAATAAGTAATCCGGCCAAGTATATGCACCCCCCGGCCAACATAAAAATCAGCGTATAGGGCAAAACTTCCTTGGCCTTCAATTTAGTAATGGCCAATAGGGGAAGCGCCCAAAAGGGCTGTAACATATTGGTAAGCTGGTCGCCATAGGCCAAGGCCAAAATGGCCTTGGGCAAAGGTACGCCCAACTGCAGTGCGGACTCTACGACCAATGGGCCCTGCACGGCCCATTGTCCCCCACCACTGGGCACGAAGATATTGACCAACCCAGCACTAAAAAACGTAAACAACGGGAGGGTAGATGCGTTGGAAACGGACACAAAAAAGTTCGAAATTTGCTGTATCATACCACTCCCTACCATAATTCCCATAATTCCAAAATACAAGGGAAATTGAATTAAGATCCCCGCCGTATCCCCAATGGCTTCCTGCAGGGCGTTCAAGAAACTTCGGAAACTACCGTGCATTATAAAAGCGAGTCCCAGCATAAAAAAATTGAGCATATTGGGAGTAATATTAAGAGTCCCCAATGCCGTACTGTACTGCAAGGCAAAGACCGATATGATAAAAAGTCC
>JBCCZF010000276.1:0-5036 GCA_039188035.1 Bacteroidota bacterium
CACAGGGCAGTGTCCCCTTGTAGGTGCCTTCCCAGTCCACGGCATTTTTGCTACTGTGTTCGGGATCAACGGGTGTTTCCTTTTCAACGGCAATTTCCATTTTTTCTTTTTTGCCTTCCTTGGTCCCGTTGCAACCTAAAAGAACCAGGGCAAAGAGGCTTCCTAAAATGCGGGCATGTCTATTTTTCATGGTTTTCATATGGATTTAGAGCCTGTTTAAATTTTGTTTTTAGAACCCACCATAACAAAACCGAGGGATAAAACTCAAACAGGCTCGTACGAGATAAAAATATCCTTGTCGGTCGGGGCCCTAGCAATTGGTGCATCAGGCCTCTTGGGATTTAACATCCGCAGAAGCCAAAAGCAGGGGTTTCCGTAACCGTTCCATCCGCAGACCGGAGAGTCATTTTCCCGTTTTTATAGGGCGCTGTTTTTCCCTTTGGGCTCTTGGGCCAAAGGTAATGGCAAAGTAGGTCTCCTACAAAAAAAGTTGGTTTCGCTCCAACCTTTGGAGCGTTTTACGGCGGCATCCTATTATAGGGCAAAAGGGTTCTCCCATGGGGATATGAAATTCGGAAACACTGGGAAACGAATCGGGGAGGCCATCGGTTCACCGGGTTGGACGAATCCTAAAAAACACCGATGGGCCGTTTTGTATTTCGGATAAATTCATGGAAATACGAAGCACCTACTTGAGGAATATTACTCCGGTAAGGGCACCATCCTTTGTGCAAGGATTTCTGTCATGAACTGCAACTGTGCCTGGGCTTTTTCCGTAAAGCGGAAGAGACTCAGGCAACGATCCAAGTTTTGACCGGGGTAGCTTATCTTGTAGTACACATCACCATTGAGATAATCCGTAAGGGCCCGTAGACCATGAAGAAAGGGCATGAGCACGGCGCCCAAGGGAAGTGCCCGGATTTCAATAGGGTTTAAAAAAGGTCTCACCTCGGCGAGTCCGTCCACGAAAGCGGTGAATAGGGTTTTGTCAAATACAATTTTGTCCAGTTCCCTTTCGTCCTCGGGAGCGGTGTTTACCACGGTACGCACGGCATCCCCAAAATCATAGTGAAAATAGCCTTTCATGAGGGTGTCCAGGTCAATAAGGCAAAGTGGAAGGCCCGATGTCTTGGAAAAAAGGATATTGTTCAATTTGGTATCGTTATGGCAGATACGTTCTGGCAGGTTTTCCGGAATCTGTTTGTGCAGGATTTCCAGGATTTCCTGGGCAAAGCCGATAGGACCCTTTGCATTTTGAAGTCTTTCCTGTACCGCTTGGGAAAGCGCGGCCCCAAATTGGTTTTCCCTTGAGCCCAGATTGTGGAAGTTGGCTATGGTATCCACAAAACGATCTTTGGGTGCTTGGTCGAGCAATTGATGAAAAGTACCGATAATCTTGCCGGCGCCATGGGCTATTTTGGGATTCCCTGCAATGTCATAGGCTTGGCTATCGTCCATGTAGGTCATTAGCCTCCAATAACCAATGGCCAGGGACTTGCCCTTAAAAAAAGGCTTTCCCGTCCGTGTGCGAATCAGGGAAATAGTATGATAATCCGCACCATTTAAATAGTGAAAGGCCAGGGCAATATTATTGAGAATCCCTTCCACATTGGGGAACACCTCGTGATTAATGCGTTGTAGGATATACACAGGGCCTTTGGCATCCCGGGCAATAAACGTATCGTTAATATAGCCTTGGGTCAAGGGAACCAGGGAATATTCCCCTGGGGCAACCGAAAATTGCCCTAAAATAGCATGAAGTTGCGCGTCCGAAAATACCCCCATATCACTGCCAAAGTGGGGAAATGTATTCTCCTTCCTCGGTTTTTTGCTTCAAATGATCTACGGCTTTCTCCCGGTCACTCGCATAGGTCACGCCAAACCAATCGCCTTCAGATGGTACCACTTTAACGTTGATTTCCCCTGCCTGGAGCATTTCCTGGACCATTTTGGGGATGTAGAGCTCACGGGTAAGTGCCAATGCATTATCTGTCAGGAAGCCCCTGAACGCTGCCTCGATTTTATCGAAAATAATCGGTTTGCATATCCAAAAGTTCATACTTACATGCTCTTCCCCGCTATAGGTATTTCCGGAATCCTGATCCTTGACGCCATTTTCATACGGTTCCAATTGCAAACGCTCATCCACGGAAATTAAATTGTCCCCCTCCACTTGGCACACCCCCCTGGAAACGGAACCGTGTTGGGAGAGCGTATCCTTAAGGGTGTACCCGACTAGGGCAAAAATGGAATCCGCTGGATTGTTTTGTATAAAGTTCGCGGCATTCTTATAGGCCCCTTGTCCGTAGAAATCGTCTGCATTGACCACCACAAAAGGGTTGTCTATTACCTTACGGGCCGTCCAAACGGCATGGGCCGTGCCCCAAGGTTTCTTGCGTTCCCCGGAAAAACTGCATCCATTGGGCAAGTCGGTAAGTTCTTGGGCAAGCACGTCCAGCCGTACCGCCTTGGGCAAACGTTGTTTAAGATGGTCCTCCAGGAAAGCGACATTTTCCTTTTTGGTAATGACCACAACGTGATCAAATCCATTTTTAAGGGCATCGTATATGGCAAATTCCATTAGAAATTCACCTTGGGGACCCAAATCGTCGAATTGTTTCAATTTTCCATACCGGCTCCCACTTCCGGCGGCCATTAAAAGTAAGGTCATGTTATTTCTGTTTTACGCCGCAAATGTACTCTTTTGGGTTTCAATAAAACAAAATATAAAGGTGCATTGTTTAAAAATGGGGGTTAACGTAGAACTGACATTTGTCATGTTTACTATGGGCATAAAAATCTAGGTTTGTATCCATAAAGGAATGGCTTTTTTATGTGTGATATTATTCAGAAATACAATGTTCCGGGACCGCGTTACACCAGCTATCCCACAGTGCCCTATTGGGATACTGCCTCCTTTTCGCCCAAGGGATGGGAAGACAGCGTAAAAAAAAGCTTTGCGGAAACCAATGCTTCAGACGGCATAAGTCTGTACATCCACCTTCCCTTTTGTGAAAGCATGTGTACGTTCTGTGGATGCTATAAACGAATAACCAAGCGCCATGAGGTAGAGGCTCCTTACATACAAAGGGTTTTAAAGGAGTGGCGATTGTACAGTGCCCTTTTTTCCGGAAGGCCCAAAATCAAGGAGTTGCACTTGGGTGGGGGCACCCCTACTTTTTTTTCCCCGGAACATTTGAAGCAATTGATCCATGGAATTTTTGAAAGTGCCGATAGGGCCCAGGGGCACGAGTTCAGTTTTGAGGGCCATCCCAACAATACTACGGTCGCCCATTTACAATGCTTGTACGATTTGGGTTTTAGGCGCGTAAGTTATGGCATTCAGGACTATAACAAAAAGGTACAGCGGGCCATTCATCGGGAACAGCCTTTTGAAAATGTAAAGCGGGTTACGGAGGAGGCCAGGCGTATTGGATATACCTCGGTAGGGCACGATATCATTTTTGGGCTTCCGCACCAGAATCTGGCCCACATAGAACAGACCGTTCTGATGACCAAGGCCCTAAGCCCGGATCGTTTGGCCTTCTACAGTTATGCCCATGTGCCGTGGATAAAGGGAAACGGGCAAAGGGGATATCGCGAGGGTGACCTGCCCTCGGCGGAAGCAAAACGGCGGCACTATGTGCGGGGCAAGGCGCTATTGACGCATGCAGGTTATGTGGAAATTGGTATGGACCATTTTGCCCAAACCTCGGATGCGCTTTACCACGCGATGCGCGGGGGAAAGCTGCACAGGAATTTTATGGGATATACAGCTTCCAAGACCCAGCTTATGGTGGGGCTTGGCGTGTCCGGCATTGGTGATAGTTGGTATGGTTTTGCCCAGAACGTAAAAAACTTGGAGGAATATGCGTGTTTGGTGGATAATGGGGTAATCCCGGTTTTCCGGGGCCACCTTCTTACTAGGGAAGATCAGGTGGTGCGTGGACACATCCTTAACCTTATGTGCCGCTTGGAGACCTCTTGGCAAGAGGAGGCCCAACAGTTCCAGGCCTTGACCAAGGTATTGGATCGGTTACGGGAAATGGAAATGGACGGCCTGCTCCGTATCTTTCCTAATAGTATAAAGGTCACCGAAAGGGGAAGGGCCTTTGTACGGAACATTTGCATGGCCTTTGACCTTTTGTTGCATAAAAAAGCACCGGAGACCCGTTTGTTCTCCATGACAATTTAACCTAATAATACCCAAATAGCATGAAAAACATTATTGTACCCGTAGACTTTTCAGAGCAATCGGAATATGCCCTAAAGGTAGCGGCCTCCCTGGCCAAGAAGCACGGTTCCGAAATTTTGGCCCTACATATGTTGGAGCTGAACCAGGCCATTATTACCTCTTCTGAGGGATTTCATCCGGAACAGACCGTATTTTTGATCAAATTGGCGGAAAAACGATTTTCAAAGTTCTTGGACAAGCCCTACTTGGATGGCATTTCCATAACGCCCATAGTAAAACACTTTAAGGTATTCAGTGAGGTAAATGAAATTGCGGAAAAGCACAATGCGGATCTTATTGTGATGGGGTCCCATGGGTCGGACGGGCTCATGGAGATTTTTGTAGGGTCTAACGCAGAGAAAGTAGTGCGCAATGCCCATATTCCCGTATTGGTGGTGAAGGACGATATTCCCAATTTTAAGGTAGACCGTTTTGTCTTTGCCAGTGATTTCAAGGAGGAGGGCCTTCTGGCCTTTAACAAGGCACGGAATTTTGCCAAGATGCTAGGGGCCAAACTGGATTTGGTATATATAAATACGCCCGGAGACAACTTTTTAAGCACCCAGGATTCCTATGCCAATATCAATGGATTTCTGGCCCAGGCAGGATCTGCCGATGAAGTGGAAATCTACAATGACTATTCCGTGGAGAAAGGCGTCTTACATTATAGCGATGCCAAGGGAGCGGATATTATAGGGATTCCCACGCACGGGAGAAAGGGACTTGCCCACTTCTTTATGGGAAGTATTGGGGAGGACATTGCCAACCACTCCAAGATTCCGGTGGTTACCTTTAAGATTCA
>JBCCZF010000277.1:0-5021 GCA_039188035.1 Bacteroidota bacterium
GATTTCTGGGCATAGTGTATCGTGCTATCAGGAGGCCAACTAAATGTTATGGAAGCCTTCCTTTTTGTGGTTAAATAGCCCTGTTTTGTAGGTGTGCCCTACATGTGGAATGCAATTTAGTGATTCGTATGGGCCTTGGGAATAATGAAAAATCTCCCGGTTGGAAGGTACTGGAGCCATAATCACGTAGAGCAGTCCGTTCATACACGGGTAGTCGCGATAGTAATCTGCATCCGGGGTTTGGGTTTACCATCAAAAGAGGCGCAAAGCCAATAGTAAAGTCCTTTATTAATAAAGCACCCTAAATTTAATGGTATTGTCCACTTTCTTCAAGGCTTTGGTAACCTCTTTGTTATACTCCTTATCCAAATCGGTGATTACATAACCTACCTGGCTATCCGTAGAAAGATACTGCCCAAGAATATTCATTTCATACTTGGCCAATACCTCATTGATATGGGCCATGATGCCGGGAACATTCCTGTGAATATGCAAAAAGCGGTGTGCATTGTTTTGTTTGGGAAGTCGAATATTTGGAAAATTAACGGCGTCCACTGTATTTCCGGAATTGATGTAATCCATAATTTTATTCGGCACAAAATCCGCAATGTCCCTTTGGGCCTCCTCGGTACTGCCGCCCACATGCGGGGTTAGGATTACATTGGACAATCCTTGAAGTTCCGTTTGAAACACACCGTTGGTCCGCGGTTCTTGTGGATAAACGTCTACGGCGGCCCCACCGAGTTTTCTGCTGTCCAAGGCCCTGGTCAAAGCGGCTATATCGATTACAAAGCCCCGGGAAAGATTAATGAGCATAGCCCCGTCCCGCATTTGGTTTATTTCCCGTTCCCCAATAAAATTCCTGTTGGCGGGATTGTCATCAATGTGCAGGGTAACCACATCGGATACATTCAACAAATCTTCAAGGGTGTTGCATTTGACGGCATTTCCAAGAGCCAGTCTTTCCTCGATATCATAGTAATAAACACGCATGCCAATGGCCTCTGCCAAAACGGATAGCTGCTTTCCTATATTGCCATATCCCACGATACCAAGGTTTTTCCCGCGTACCTCCCTGGAGTTAGTGGCTGTCTTGTTCCATTGTCCTTGATGAATTTCAGTACTTCTTGGAAACACATTGCGCATAAGCATGATAATCTCACCAATGGCCAGTTCTACCACGGACCGGGTATTGCTGTAGGGAGCGTTAAAGACCACTACCCCTTTGGTCTTGGCATATTCCAATTCAATCTGTTTGGTACCTATACAAAAGGCCCCGACCACCAATAACTTGTTGGCGGCGTCCAAAACACGTTTGGTCACCTGGGTTTTGGAGCGTATCCCCAATACATGGACCCCTTTGATCCTTTCTATCAATTCTTCCTCGCCAAGACTGTGCTTTACCAACTCTACCGAAAAACCATCTTCCGATAAATTATCAAATGCAGCGGGATGTACGTTCTCTAGAAGAAGGATCTTGATCCGGTTTTTGGGATAGGAAATATTCCGAGGAAGGTCGTTCACGAAAAGGAATTCGTCCAGGTTGGGAGCAATGTGATCCGCATTATTGGCCGCTTTTTCGCGATGCACATTCTCGGTATACGCAAAAAACTTATCTGCAATCCCTGCTTCCCGCATGACATAATCACTGTAACCGTCCCCAATAACCTGTACCTCCCCATTCAGGTCCAGTTGTTCCAAACA
Organism: Bacteroidota bacterium; assembly: GCA_039188035.1. GTDB lineage: Bacteria > Bacteroidota > Bacteroidia > Flavobacteriales > Flavobacteriaceae > Ulvibacterium. The sequence goes on from JBCCZF010000277.1 coordinate 1,705, forward strand.
TTGGATTTTACCATTATGGGAAGAAAGCACATTGGTCTCATCAAAACCGACAATATTGCCCGCTCCATCAAAAGTGAAGGTATTGGCATAGACCCTATCCGAGGGAATATTGTATTCCGCGACGATAGGATCTATAAATTCCTTAAAACCACAGGAGATAACATAAATATCTTCGGAGAACTGTTCAAAAAATTCCTTGTTGGAAGCTATGGATTTTGAAATCTTTTGACGCAATTCTTCCACCAAACCTTTAAGGTTGGACTTATTGGCATTCAGCAGTTTAATTCTTCTTTCCAAAGATTCCGTGAACGAAATATCCCCATCTATCCCCAAATTGGTAATCTCTTGGATTTTCTTTATAATTTCCTCACGATCCGGCCTACCCTGTAAGGTCATTTCGGCCAAGACGTCCAAAGCTTCCACTTGGGTCAAGGTGCTGTCAAAATCGAAAACATATTTTCTGCTCACGGCTATAGATTTTAAGGAAAATGAGGTGGCAAAAATAAAAATTAATTTTCGGGATGTCCCCTATATTTCCCCTAAAGTTATAATGCCATCACTCGGGGAAATGAAAAAGGGGTATTGGCGAAAACCAAATTGCCCCGCTTAGGGGTTGCGCGTCATTTCCTTTATAAAAGCAACCTCCTCCGGGGAAAAGGGCGTGCCATCCGGTCGAAGTACATCGTGATGCCAAACATGGGGTTCTCCCGTAAATGTGGAATCCCAACTTATCCATGGATAAATAGTATTGCTCTTACCGGACACAAGACCCCAATTAATGGCCGCAACCTTGTCCTTTTTGAAGATGGGCATAACCTGTTCAAAGGTATTGCCCGTGCCCCGTGCCAAATACTCTGTGCACAATAAGGGGCGTCCATACGTTTGGAGTTCCGTTATTTTTTGGCGAATATCCTCCATGCTACCATCATAGGCATGAAACGAGATAATATCCGAGTTTTCCAACATATACCGATCTACATCGGGCAAGCTGTCCAATTTTCCCCAATTCCTTAGGTTGCCACGCCATATTCCGGACGTCAATGGTTGGTCCGGGTCTACCTCTCGGCACCACCGCATTACCTTCCGCAGCAAGGCAAGCGAAAAATCATGTTTGTTCCGTACTTCCATAGCGGCCCTACCCGGCTGCATGGCCACATTGTCCGGTTCATTGTAGACATCCCACACCAGAACCCTATGGTCTTTGGCAAATGCACGTACTACCCCCTTTATATACCCCTCTAGCCCATTGTGCCTAAGGGTATCCCCCAATATTGTGGCTCCTGGAGCCTGAACCCAACCCGAGTTGTGCACATGGGGAATGGGTTCAGGTTGCTTGCCCAATTTGGGAATAGGGTGCCATACGTCGTCCAGGAGGACGAACATGGTTTGTATACCATGGCTATCCGCAATCCGTAAGTAATTGTCCAAACGTTTCAAAAAACCCAAGGAATCCTGCTCCCACAAAAGGTTGTGAAGATATACCCTATGTAGGTTCATGCCCAGGTCAGCGGACCATTTTAATTCCCGATCAATGGTTTCCGGGTCAAAAGTATCGGCTTGCCAAAACTCCAATTGATTAATGGAGCTGCTGGGATTAAAATTGGTTCCCACCAACCAGGGTAGGGCATTGTACCACTCCCAGGCCCTTTCCTTGGACCATTTTAATCCCGTAACTTTCGTAGCAGAGGTATTGGTCTTTTTTTTTCCTCCCGTACAGGCCAACGCCAAAACAAAAATGCCCAATACCGTAATTTTGTACCACGTTTTCATATTCCGGATTTCTAAATTCTATCTTCTTGCCCATTCCCTATAAAACAGGCATACCAAAAGCAAAGTAACGCATTTCAGCTGGGCCGGTCTTATCGTTTTTCTAAAACCATCGCCTTACCTGAATACAATACTGACGGTATTCTTTTCCAAAAATCGCAAGTAGGGCCTGCTCTTCCGGTAGGATTTGAAACCTGTTCATATACGCCACAAATCCGGCCGCTACCAGGGTATTGAAAGCATTGCCCAAATGCAGCCCCAAGGCCAACAGAATAAGCAATAAGGCCAGGTACATAGGATTTCTGGAGTATCGATATAGGCCATTCACGACCAAGGTGGTCGCCCTTGAGGGTACTGCGGGATCCACAGAAGTTTTCGCACGGTAGAACTGGAACAATCCAACTAAGGTAATTACCACGGCCAGGACCAAGAAAGCTATCACAAAAAAGGGCCTGCCAAAAAAATCAAAATACCCTACGGACAGAAATTTGTCCACACCATACATCATAAGTCCAAAGACCAGAAAAACCAGGATAGGTGGTACTTTCAACTGCATAAATTACTTCTTCAAATGAGTTACCCTTCTTCAAAATTACTATTTTTAGTCCATGAAAATGGTATTCGCCACACATAATCCCCATAAGCTAAAGGAGGTGACCCCACTTATGCCCAAAGGCATAAATTTGTTATCCCTTACCGACATTGGTTGTTTTGAGGAAATTCCGGAAACCGGCACCACTTTAGAGGAAAATGCGTGTTTAAAGGCCCTGCACGTTCTGGAGACCTATGGGTATCCCTGTTTTGCGGACGATACGGGACTCCTTGTGGATGCCCTTAATGGCGAACCGGGAGTGTACTCCGCAAGGTATGCCGGCCCGGGGAAGGATGCCGACGCCAATATGGACAAGCTCCTTTTACGCCTAGGGCAAAACACCCAACGTACCGCTCGGTTCCAAACCGTCGTAGCCTTGTCCCAAAATAGGGAACAACGGTTGTTTTTTGGTACTATTGAAGGTTCTATTACTCAAGAAAAGAGGGGGGCATCAGGTTTTGGATACGACCCTATTTTTATGCCTTTCGGTTTTAACCGTACCTTTGCAGAACTCCCCTTGGCCCTAAAAAACAAAATCGGACATCGGGGGAAAGCCATACAGAAATTGGTGGATTACCTTAAATCCTAGAACATGTTGCAGGAGAAACAAGAGGGGAAAACGGTCCAGGTATCCGCAGCTTCCCAAAATGCAGAGGCTATTGGCGGGGTATTGATCGCTTTTTTTGCGGCCTTAATGGCCATATCACAAATGGTGAACGGGGAATTGGAAGAGGAAATGATGATTGCCCACAACAAGGTGGTGAACTATTCCAACTGGTATCAGTCCAAAAGCATCAAACAGAGTTTAAAGGAGAGTGAGCTCCATTATCTAAATTCCCTTATGTACCTGGGGAAAGCCACTTCGGAGGAAGCTCCGGAAATAAAGGAGCAAATCAAGTTAACGGAATCCTCCATTAAAAAATACAAGGCTGAAAAAACGGAAATACTTGTAGGTTCC
>JBCCZF010000278.1:0-5016 GCA_039188035.1 Bacteroidota bacterium
AAGGATATTTATCCCAAGTCCAAGCAAAATGGGGTAGCTCAGTTGGTAAGTGAGACCATTTTGACATTTCGTTGTCATTTGATCAAAAAACGTATGGTCGATCTTCGGGACCGAACCCAGTATAGCATGGAACCCCATGCCGAAATCTTGGAGGAGATTATGAACTACCTGCAACTGAACAAATTGCTCAACAAAAAACTCAACCGGGTGCTATCTTAAAAAAAATCCTTCCACGGACTCGCCACGGAAGGATTGTGTATGGATAACTTTAAGCTTAGTAGAGCTCCAAGGCCTTGGCCTGTTGTAGGAGATCTACCATATTGTCAACGTTCAACTTTTTCATTAAACGCGCTTTGTAGGTGCTTACCGTTTTTTCGTTAAGGTTAAGGCCTATGGCCACATCCTTGTTCCGTTTTCCGCTGGCCAAAAGCTTAAGAACCTCTACCTCTCGGGTAGACAGCTTTCTAAAGAACCTTCGTGGCCGTTGTGTGCCTTCGTCAAAGGCAAGTCGTTGCGCCAGTTCGTTGGTAATAAACATATTGCCTTCACTGACTTTGCGCACGGCGCTAATAATATAATCAATTTCCGAAGTTTTGGACAAATACCCGAAGGCACCGGCACGTATGGTACTTAGAGCATAAACATCCTCGGATTGTCCACTGTACATCAGCACTTTCACATCTGGAAACTCTCTTTTGATTTTCCTTAAGGTTGCAATTCCATTAATTTCGGGAATATCCATCTCCAACATCACAACATCCGGGGTAATACTTTCCAATTTAGAGAAAAGTTCAGATGTTGTAGATACATCATCAACGACTTCAAAACCAGTAGCCGATTCCAACACATTTTTCACTCCCATACGGATGATGGGGTGATTGTCCGCAATTAATACTTTGATCATTTTTTTTGTTTTTCCAGATAATTTAATTAGTAGTTAGTAGGTACTTTCATGAGATATTTTTAGTATATGCGGCCAATTACTCACACGCAAAGTAAGTTAAAATTATCTCATTTGACACATAAAAATGCAATTTTTTTATGTATGCCCAGCATTTTTTGGATAATTTTCGTTTTATAACGTGATTACTAGTTAAACAGTCTCTTTGAGCGATTCCGGAATTTCGCATACCGGAATGGGAACCATTTTATGTTTGTTGGAAGTGTTTAGCTCGCTAAATATAGTAAAAACTTCTTTCTTTCGCCCAGAAAAATCGTTCTCCGTCTTTCCTTTATCGTTCATTTTCATGGCCCACTCCAATTCGGCATAGGAAGCGCCTATCTGGTCCTCGTCGGTTCTGTTGTCCCCCCAAAGCCCATCGGTAGGGGCCGCATCAATAATTTCCTGGTTTATTCCCATCGTTTTGGCAAGCGCGTATACCTCACTTTTCATAAGATCCGCAATGGGGCTTAGATCCACTCCGCCATCGCCGTATTTAGTAAAAAACCCTACTCCAAAATCCTCAACTTTATTTCCGGTCCCTGCAACGAGGTATCCATTTAGTGCGGCAAAGTAATACAAGGTGGTCATGCGAAGTCTGGCCCTTGCATTGGCCAGGGCCAAAAATCGGCCTTGCTCATTTTCTACTGGGGGAAGGGCGGTTTTGAGCGATTCAAAAACAGGGGTAAGATTTACTTCCTGGCTGTAGGCTTTCGGAAAGCGTTCCTTTAACCAGGCAATGTGGTTGGAGGCACGGCTTACCTGATTGGGGGCTTGGTGTATGGGCATTTCGAGGCAAAGAAGCTCAAGCCCGGTCCTAGCACATAAGGTAGAGGTAGTGGCCGAATCGATTCCTCCCGAAATCCCGATAACAAAACCTTTGACCCCGGCGCCTTTGGCGTATTCCGTTAACCATTGGACAATGTAATCGACTACCTTTTGTGCCTGCATTTTTATGGGTATTCCTGAAAGGATTAACTTTGCCTATAAAAATAAGCCTTGGATGCCTAAAAAGAAAATTGCTACCCATTTACTTTGCAGACGCCCCGTTAGTTTTGCCTATTTGCTATTTTCCCTGCTTTTTTTTGGATGTATTGATAACGAAAAAACAGCGGAAGATATTGCAAAGATCAAGGTAAACGTCCCCATTCTGCGATTTGATCAGGAATTTGCCAAGGCCATTCCCTCGGATTTACCAAGGTTGCAACGGGATTATCCCTATTTTTTTCCCGAGCAATACCCGGACAGCATCTGGGCGGTGAAACTCAAGGATACGGTGCAGACGGAATTGTTGGAAGAGGTGGGGGCGGCATTTTATTCCTTTGGGGAGCAAGAGCGGGACCTGGAACGCTTTTTCCAACACCTTAAATATTACTTTCCCAAGGTGGAAATACCCAAGGTGGTGACCCTTACCTCGGATGTGGACTACAACAATCCCGTACTCCTGGCCGATAGCCTTCTTCTAATTGGGTTGGACAATTATTTGGGGAGCGAACACAAATTCTACACGGGCTTGCCGCGGTATATTGCTTTTGGGTTGGATAAAAAGTTTCTAATTCGGGATGTTGCCATGCAATTTGCCAAAAAAATAGTACCCCTTTCAAAGCGCAGGACGTTTTTGGACAGGGCCGTACATTACGGAAAACGGTTGTATGTAATGGACAAACTAATTCCTTTTGTTTCGGAGGCCCGGCGTATTGGGTATTCCGAAGCACAATTGGGTTGGGCCCAAGCGAACGAGGAACCCCTATGGCGTTATTTCGTGGAACGTGAGCTGCTTTACGATACGGATACCAAATTGGTTCCCCGGTTTTTGGAGGTTGCGCCGTTTTCCAAATTTGGCTTGGAATTGGATCGGGAATCCCCCGGGCGTATTGGGCGTTATCTGGGATGGCAGATTGTTAGGGCCTTTATGGAAAAAAATCCGGTATCCCTTGAACAAATGCTGCATCTTCCCGCCGACGAGATCTTTAAAAGAAGCGGATATAAACCCAAAAGACAATAAACCATGGCCAAAGTACATACTTCGGAAATAACCTTACGCGTGGGGCTGGATGAAAACCGCGTGCCCGAGCAGCTTTCCTGGTCCGCCCAGGACGGCGGAATCCACAATGAAGAGGCCAAGGCCATGCTGTTATCGGTCTGGGATAGCCGAAACAAGGAATCCCTAAAAATAGATCTTTGGACCAAGGACATGCCCGTGGACGAGATGAAGGTTTTCTTCCATCAGACCCTGGTTTCCTTATCGGACACCTTTATGAAGGCAACACAGGATGAAAAGATGACCGCTACCATGAAGGATTTTTGCGAATATTTTGCGGAAAAGCTGGAACTGAAAAAATAAGAAAAGTTTTATTGTCTTTTCTTCAGTGTTTGCCCCGGCGCGATAAACATTCACCATTTTGACTTCCGGTCTTGCCTTGCAATTGGAATTCGCCGTAAATTTATAGCTTGTTTGAAGGGAGTACACATTAAAAATCAACAGCTTGTGGTTCCGGTGTGGCATCGCTATAGGCGTGTATCGGGATAAGCGACCAAAGGGATGAGCAATCGCGTTTGCAATCCCGGGAACTATCGGGAGTTCGTTTTTAAAAGAATAAGGTGTTTAAACAAGCCTTAGGGTTGCATTGGGCATACCCCCAATATAGTTTTGTACTTCAATGATTAAAGATTTCTTTTATGGCTACTAGTAATACCTTTGCTATTGAGAATTTAGGCGTACCGGGCTTTCAATCCCCCCTGCGTTTGAGCAAGACCAAAGGGGACAGGATTTTTAATTTTGTCAATGACGACCATCGGCTGCTTTACGATATTTCCCTAAGCGGGTTCCACCGCTGTCTTGAAGGCAAGGAGGAACCGCTTTGTTTGGAAAAAGCGGGGCCGCGCGAAAGGCTACTTTTTGATCCGGCCAAGACGCGCGCCGCAATCGTTACCTGTGGCGGACTTTGCCCCGGTATAAACAACGTAATCCGAAGTTTGGTCATGGGGCTCCATTATTTTTATGGGGTGAAGCACATCTTGGGCGTTCCGTATGGGTATGAGGGGCTTATTCCTTCCTACGGACATAAAATGCGACCGTTGACCCCGGATATTGTGAAGGATATCCATGAGTTCGGGGGTACCGTATTGGGATCCTCCAGGGGTGCCCAAAACGTTTCGGAAATGGTAGATACCCTTGAGGATAATCAAATAGATATGCTGTTTACTATTGGTGGGGACGGCACCTTAAAGGGAGCCAATGCCATTGGTGAGGAGGTCATCCGGCGTGGGCTTAAAATTTCTGTGGTGGGCATACCCAAGACCATAGACAACGACATTAACCTTATAGACAAATCCTTTGGTTTTGAGACTGCATTTGACATGGCCAGTCCCATTATCCGTGACGCGCACAATGAGGCTACGGGTGCCTTTAATGGTGTGGCCATTGTTAAACTCATGGGAAGGGACAGTGGTTTTATAGCCGCCTGTGCCGCCATGTCCATGCCCGTGGTCAACTTTGTGCTTGTTCCTGAAATGGAATTTGCCCTTGATGGCGAGAATGGTTTCCTGGCCAAGATGAAAGAAAGGTTGGATCAAAAGCATCATGCCGTAATTGTGGTGGCCGAAGGAGCCGGGCAACATTTGTTCCAGAATGAGGAGGGGCATGTAAAGGATGCTTCAGGAAATGTAAAGCACAAGGACATAGGCCCGTTCCTAAAAAAGAAAATAAAGGACCATTTTAAAAAAATCGGTACGGAGGTAACCATTAAGTACATAGATCCCAGTTATATCATCCGTAGTGCCCCTGCCAATTCCGGGGATAGCATTTTTTGTAGCCGCTTGGCCCATTTTGCCATTCATGGGGCCATGGCGGGGAAAACCAAATTTGTGGTTGGGCGGTTAAACAACAAATTTGTGTATTTGCCCATATCCGAAGTGACAAACAAACGAAAAAAAATAGATTTGGAGGGGGAATTCTGGTTTGCTGTATTGGAAAGCACCGGACAGCCCATTTCCATGGATTAATGAAATACTAGGGGGCCTAAGGTGTGGACGCCACAACAGGTGGTCTAGGTCGGGATATTCAGTAGTAAGCT
>JBCCZF010000279.1:0-5011 GCA_039188035.1 Bacteroidota bacterium
AAAAATCCTGATTTGGAATAATTTCCGGGCCGGTCGTGGCCGAGATGTCGTTTATGATAGTAGTGTCAGTGACAACCGTAAGGGTGTCTTGAGGGGAAAGGGATTGGGGAAATATGGGTAGGACACAGAGAAAAACAAGCGGAACCAACCAACGTCTTTTTCCCATGAAACCCGATTATCGTTTTCTTTTGGAAATTTCGTCCCGTAGTTTGGCTGCTTTTTCATAATCCTCATTGGCTACGGCCTTGTCCAGTTCTTTGTGAAGTTCTTCCAAGGAAAGCTCTTTGTACATGTTTCCGCTACCCGAATCTATTTCAACGGTCTCGCCCTCCTCTTGGAGTATTTCGTCCACCATAATACTGTCATCGCCCTCTTCCTTATCCTTGTCCTTGGCGGAAAACTTCAAAAAGATCCCGGCCTTGTCCAAGATGGTCTTGTAGGTAAAAATGGGGGCGTTGAACCGCAGGGCCAGGGCAATGGCATCGCTGGTACGCGCGTCGATGATTTCCTCTATCTTGTCCCGTTCGCAAATAATACTGGAATAAAAGACGCCGTCCACCAGTTTATGGATGATAACCTGTTTTACCACAATATCGAAGCGATCTGCAAAATTCTTGAAAAGATCATGGGTAAGCGGCCTTGGCGGTTTTATTTCCTTTTCCAGGGCAATGGCAATGGACTGGGCCTCAAAGGCACCGATCACAATAGGCAGTTTGCGGTCTCCTTCCACCTCGTTAAGAATCAGGGCGTAGGCTCCGTTTTGGGTTTGACTGTAGGATATTCCCTTTATTTTTAATCGAACTAGACTCATAGTATCCGTTAACCCATAAAGGCTGTGCAAACCAAGGAACTTTAGTTTGCAACAGCCCTTTACGAACTACAAATTAACAAAATTTAGCCGTTTTGGGCCTTAAATTGCCTTAATTTTTCGATGAGTTCCGGAACTACCTCAAAGGCATCCCCAACTATGCCGTAGTCAGCGGCCTTAAAAAAGGGTGCTTCAGGGTCGGTATTGATAACCACTTTGGTTTTGGAGGCGCTTACCCCTGCCAAATGCTGTATGGCCCCGGAAATACCAATGGCGATGTATAGGTTGCTGGCCACGGGTTTTCCGGTCTGGCCCACGTGTTCCCCATGGGGTCTCCATCCCATATCGGATACCGGTTTGGAACAAGCGGTGGCCGCACCAAGGACTTCGGCCAAATCTTCGATCAACCCCCAATTTTCGGGGCCTTTTAAACCACGCCCCCCGGATACGACAACGTCCGCATCGGCAATGGTAGCCTTGCCTGCAACTTTATCGACCTCAACGGATTTAAGGGAAAAAAGGGAATCCTCCAACGAAGGTGAAAAATCTTCGGTGCTAGCGGAAACCGTGTTTTCACGGGCTCCAAAAGCATTACTCGAAACTCCTACGATTTTGATGGGGGTGTCTATTTGGGTATGGGCAAAGCCTTTGTTGCTAAATGCCGTTCTTTTAACGATAAACGGCGTGGTACTTTCCGGGGCGGCCACCACATTGGGTACATAACCGGCTTCCAGTTTCCCGGCCAGAAGGGAGGCCAAAAATTTACTGTCCGCACTGGATCCCAAGATGACGACATTGGCATTTTCTTCCCCTGCCGCTTGGGCCAGTACAGTGGCATACGCCTTGGCACTGAAGGTTTCCAAAGATGCATCGGACACCTGCAATATCTTGGTAATGCCATAGTTGCCCAAAGTCTCTGCCTCCGAGGTGTTAAAGGCAACGGCCGTTGCCGATGTCCCCATCTGTTGAGCCACCTCGCTTGCATACGAGGCGGCCTCAAAAGCACTTTTTTTGAATTTTCCGTTTTCGGTTTCGGTATATACGAGTACAGACATAGTTTTAATGGATTTCATTCCAAAATTCTGCATTATCCGTTATGAATGCGGGTATGCTTTTGGAACTTGGAATTTTAGGGTTTTAACCTGGCCCGCAGGCCGGGATGTGATTTTGAAATTTGTGATTTCTATTTAATCCTGCTTAGATAACCTTGGCCTCGTTGTGCAACAGTGTTATCAGCTCGTCTACATTAGCGGAATCCACTAATGTTACTGGACCTTTCGGTGCGGGTTTCTCGAACCTTACATCTTGGGTGCCCTGTTGGGCATCCACCGGTTCCTCGACCTTCAGGGGTTTTTTACGGGCCATCATAATCCCCCGCATGTTGGGAATCTTAAGGTCGCTCTCCTCAACAAGCCCTTTTTGTCCCCCAACGACCAAGGGCAGTGAGGTCTCCAGGGTTTCCTTGCCGCCATCGATTTCACGAACGGCCGTGGCCGTATCGCCAGCTATTTCCAGGCCAATACAGGTGTTTACAAAATTCATGTCCAACAAAGTGGCTAGAATACCAGGAACCATGCCCCCATTATAATCAATGGATTCCCTACCGGCAATGATCAGGTCATATCCGTTATTTTTAATTACCTGGGCCAATTGGTTGGCCACATAAAGGCCATCTTTGGCAATCGCGTTTATGCGTATTGCCTCGTCCGCCCCAATAGCAAGGGCCTTTCGCAGGGTGGGCTCCACACTGGCATCGCCTACCGTGGCTACATGTACCGTAGCGCCCTGTTTTTCCTTGAACCACATGGCTCGGGTCAATCCAAATTCGTCATTTGGATTTATTACAAATTGTACACCATTGGTGTCGAATTTCGTGTCGTTTTCCGTAAAATTTATTTTGGAAGTAGTGTCCGGGACATTACTTATACAGACAAGGATTTTCATAGGTGATTTGTTTTTTACAATCCGCACGAAGTTACGTATAAATTTCATAAAATACTATGCGCGCATAGTATTTTATACATTCTTTTTTTGATTCCAATGTTCCCCGGTTTGCCATTTAATTTGCTATTTTTGCCTGCACCTGAAAATCCATTCATGAAGACGATACAATTTAGGGAAGCCATAGCGGAGGCGATGTCCGAGGAGATGCGAAAGGACGAAACCATTTACTTGATGGGCGAGGAGGTCGCCGAATACAATGGGGCCTACAAGGCCTCCAAGGGAATGTTGGATGAGTTTGGGCCCGAACGGGTCGTGGACACGCCCATATCCGAGTTGGGCTTTGCCGGTATAGGGGTAGGTTCCGCAATGAATGGAAATAGGCCCATCATTGAGTTTATGACCTTTAATTTTGCCTTGGTAGGCATTGATCAAATTATAAACAATGCCGCCAAGATTCGGCAAATGTCTGGCGGTCAGTTTAACTGCCCTATCGTTTTTAGGGGGCCTACCGCTTCTGCGGGACAATTGGCCGCTACCCACTCGCAGGCCTTTGAAAGCTGGTATGCCAATTGTCCGGGTCTAAAGGTAGTGGTACCCTCCAATCCTAAAGATGCCAAAGGCTTGTTGAAATCGGCCATCCGGGATAACGACCCCGTGATTTTTATGGAGTCCGAGCAGATGTACGGGGACAAGGGTGAGGTACCCGAAGGCGAGTACAGTATTCCCCTGGGTGTGGCCGATATCCGTAGGGAAGGAACCGATGTTACCATTATCTCCTTTGGAAAGATCATCAAGGAGGCGGACAAGGCTGCGGAAGAATTGGCCAAAGAGGGCATAAGCTGCGAGATCATTGATTTGAGGACCGTTAAACCTATGGATTCCGAGGCGATTTTCAATTCCGTAAAAAAGACGAATAGGTTGGTTATCCTGGAAGAGGCCTGGCCTTTTGGGAACGTGGCCACGGAGATTACCTATCAGGTGCAATCCACCATTTTTGATTACCTGGATGCTCCTATCGTAAAAATCAATACCGCCGATACCCCGGCTCCCTATTCCCCGGTTTTATTGGCAGAGTGGCTTCCCGACCATGCGGATGTGGTAGCCGCCGTTAAAAAAGTGTTATATAAATAGGGCATTGCCCGTCATAGAACTATCTTGGCTTCGCCAACCGTGGGTTGACGAAGCTTTTTTATGGGGACAAAAACCCTTTTTTATGACGGAAACGAATGACGTATCCAAATAGAATGCGCTACAGTATTAGCGCTACTTGTTCCATGAGAAAGTTACTATTCCCCATACTTCTTTTTTTCTCGCTGTTCGCTTTTTCGCAAACCAAGGTTGGTGGAATTGTTTTGGACGATGCGGGCAAGCCTGTGGCCTTTGCCAATATTCTTTTTAAAAACTCCACAGAAGGTACCATTACCAATGAGGATGGGAGGTTTTATATGGAATCCGATACCGATTACAAGGTTCTGGTGGTATCCTTTATTGGGTATGATGATCTTGAGATTTCCTTGGCCCAAAAGGTGAATTACGATATGCGAATGGTCCTTACGGAATCCGTGGAACAATTGGACGAAGTAGTGGTCTTTTTTGGGAAACAGCCCAAAAAGAACAATCCCGCGGTGGAAATACTAAAGAAAATATGGGCCAAAAAAAGGGAAAACGGATTGCGTAAGTTCAACCAGTACAAATATGACAAATATGAAAAAGTAGAGTTCGACCTAAATACCATAGATAGTGCCCTAATGCAACGCAGGATATTCAAGGGCCTGGAGTTTGTGTTCAAGGACTTGGATACTTCTCGGATTACGGGAAAAACCTACCTGCCCATTTTTTTGAACGAGACCTTTTCCAAGGTGCATGGGGACAATCTTTTGGAAGAGGAAAAGGAAATAGTGTTGGGCAATAAGAACTCCGGGTTTGAAAACAATCAGGCCTTGATCGCCTTCGTAAAAGACCTGTATCAGGATTATAATATTTACGACAATTACCTCAAATTTTTTGACAAGAGCTTTACCAGTCCCCTATCCCGTACCGGGGTGGACACGTATAACTATGTGCTTAGGGACAGTGCCTATATAGGGGATAAGTGGTGTTATAACATTATCTATTATCCCAGACGGCCCAACGAGCTTACCTTCAAGGGCGATTTTTGGGTGAACGATTCTACCTATGCCATCAAGAACATCAACCTGGAAGTGACCAAAAGCGCCAATATAAATTGGGTAAAGGAAATTTATATTGAGCAGGACTGTG
>JBCCZF010000280.1:0-5006 GCA_039188035.1 Bacteroidota bacterium
GGGGTCGCTCGCGATGCGATCGAGGTGTCGCCAGGCCAGCTTCTTCCACTGATACGTCGTCCACAAGATGCCAGCGACGCCCACGCCCGGAGTCGAGGCCCCCGGCTCAGGTAATAAAATGGCCTTGATCCGGGATCGGGTCATGGAAGGCAACACCACCACTTCATCGCCCACATTGAGCTCCCCGCCATAGACCTTTCCGGCAAATCCCCTAAAATCATGGAATTGGTCGGTTTTAGGCCGAATGACATATTGCACCGGAAACCGTGGGGTACCCGTATTGTAAATATCCTGAAGATCTAATTCTTCCAAATGCTCCAAAAGCGTCCGTCCCTGGTACCATGGGGTATTTTGGGAACGATTTACTACGTTGTCCCCCTTTAGGGCACTAACGGGTATGAAGGTGATTTTTTGGTCTTGATAGTCCCTTTTGCCCATCAATTCCTCAAAATCGGCCTTGATGGCATTGTAATGTTCCTCGGAATACTCCACCAAATCCATTTTGTTAATGGCTACGATGACGTCTTTGATACGCAACAAATTATTGATGAAAAAATGTCGATTGGTCTGCTCTATGACCCCTTTTCGGGCGTCGATCAGGATAATGGCCGCCTGGGAAGTAGAAGCTCCCGTAACCATATTTCGGGTATATTCCACATGTCCCGGGGTATCCGCGATGATGTAACTTTTGGAGGCCGTGGAGAAATAGATATGGGCCACATCTATGGTGATGCCCTGCTCCCGTTCCGCGACCAAACCGTCCGTAGCCAGGGAAAAGTCCAAATAATCATATCCCTTTTGTTTACTGGTCTTCTCAATGGCCTCGAGCTTGTCGTCCGTTAAGGACTTGGTATCGTACAGTAATCTTCCGATCAAGGTACTTTTACCATCATCCACACTGCCCGCTGTTGCTATTTTTAGTACTTCCATGGCCTCTCTCCCCGCCCCCTCCAAAAGAGAGGGAGCTATTCAGGATCCTTTAAAACTTGTTGTTAATATAATGTATTGCTCTTTTGAATCGTAATTAAGCACAGCGATCAACCGCCGCTTGCTTTGTGGGATTCCCGCCTTCGCGGGAATGACCTTTACGTCTAGAAATATCCTTGTTGTTTTCTTTTTTCCATGGCCGCTTCGGAACGTTTATCGTCGATTCGCGCCCCGCGTTCGGAAATCTTGGATTCCCGGATCTCCGCTACCACCTTGGCGATGGTGTCCGCATGGGATTCGACGGCGGCGGTACAGCTCATATCCCCAACCGTTCGAAAACGCACGGTACGCTCCACGACCTCCTCGTCCTCTGCACGAAAGACCACCTCGTCCTCGGCAGACCAGATAAGACCATCCCTTAAAAAGGTATTCCGTTTATGCGCAAAGTAGATGGAAGGGATTTCTATTTCCTCCTTTTGGATATAGCTCCAAACGTCCAGTTCCGTCCAATTACTTATCGGAAAGACCCGAACATTCTGTCCTATTTCAATCTGGCCATTGAGCATATCAAAAAGCTCTGGCCGCTGATTTTTTTCATCCCATTGACCAAAATCGTCCCGAACGGAAAAAATACGCTCCTTGGCCCTGGCCTTTTCCTCGTCCCTACGAGCCCCTCCGATGCAAGCATCGAACTTAAACTCCTCAATGGCGTCCAAAAGCGTGGTAGTCTGCAAGGTATTCCTACTCGCATATTTGCCCGTTTCCTCCACTACCTTACCCTGGTCAATGGAATCCTGTACATTGCGCACGATAAGTTCCACACCCAATTCCTCGACCAATTGATCTCGGAAGGCAATGGTCTCGGGAAAGTTATGCCCGGTATCGATATGCATTAGGGGAAAGGGGATCTTGGCGGGCCAAAATGCCTTTTGCGCCAAGCGCACCAGGGTAATGGAATCCTTTCCGCCCGAAAAAAGAAGTACGGGCCTTTCAAACTGGGCGGCTACCTCGCGCATAATATAAATGGCCTCATGCTCCAATGCATTGGCGACGGGTCTCCCTGTAATACCTTGATCCACTGCCGGTTTTTCCCTTGTTATTGCGTCCAAAACGTGTCTTTTCTTATGGGTTAGTTGTTATCAATAATGCCGAGGGTCTTCAGCACGTTCACTTCCTTTTTAGGTATGCAGCCCACATTCCCTATTTTCCAAAACCTTTGTGGGATCAAAATATTTATGTTCGTTGGGTAGATTCCGGGCCTCCAAATAGACATCCAATTGGGCATCCGTCCAATAATAGAAAGGGCTCACCTTGAGCACACCATCCTTCCCCAAGCTAAAAATATCCAGACTATCCCTCAGAGCGGTCTGCCCTTTTCGCAAATTGGTGAACCATATATCTGGCTTGTGGTCTGCCATGGCCCGGCGGAAAGGCTCCAATTTTACCTGATCCGTAAATTCGGCGTGCCTGGGATCATCTATCCGTGGAATGCCCAGTACCACATCCCTGTGTGAAGAGGTCTGTTTGGGCACATAGAGATCTACGCTCAAATGCAGTTTTTGGATAAGGGCCTCCGCATGCCGATAGGTATTTGGGGTATTGTAGCCCGTATCGCACCAAATGACCGGAATATTGGGGGCCACCTGGGTCACCGCCTGAAGAATGGCCACCTCGTAAGGCCTAAAGTTGGTGGTAACCACCGGATTCTTGCCATTCTGTACGGCCCAAGAAACCACTTCCTCGGGAGTACTTTCTTTAAAGCGGGCGTTCCATTTGGTTATCTGTTCTTGTGAAAATGCCATCTCCTTTACCTAGATTATTTGCCCCAACCAATTTTATTCCAGATACGCTCGTGGAAAAAATAGAGGAACATTTTTGTTATAAAATCCACTGATGCGATGGACGCCGCCAAAGCCACCTTGCCCGTTAGGATGTACGAGACCAGTAAGGTATCCAAGGTACCGATTACCCGCCAACTTATGGCCTTCGCCACACTGCGGATGGGCTTCTCCGATTTTTTGTCTTCCTTGAACTTTTTCTTGGAGGCCTTTTTGTCCAGAATCAGTTGATCTACGATCATAAATCTTTGTATTTTTTAAACCCTACCGATTTAATAGGGAATTCAAAAATAGAATTATTTCCCGAACTAAGACGTTAAAAAGAACCAAATATTACTTTTAGCCTACTGATTTAGTAGATTATTGGAAAAAGCTACAAATAATTGCAGATTTTATAGTGTTATTTTGAAAATAACAGGAAAAACTCTTATCTCGGGTAGGATGCCATTACACCTGTGGGGGTTCCCCTATTGGGCCAAAATATCCGCCAGGGTGTTGTTGCGGTACACCTCCAGATTGGCATCGCGTACCTTTAGCATCAATTTGTTCACAGAGCAGGTTATCTCGTCCGGGCAATCCGCACACTTTTCATAAAAGTTTAGGCTAACACAGGGCACCATGGCTATGGGTCCCTCAAGCACCCGCATAACGTCTGTCATCAAGATTTCGTGGGGCTCCTTGATCAGGTAGTACCCACCCCCTTTGCCTTTCTTGGAACCCAGAAAACCCGTCTTACGCAGGTTCAACAAAATACTCTCCAAAAACTTTAGGGAGATATTCTCATGCTTTGCAATCTCCGCAATTTGGGTGGGCACATTCCGGTCCCGGGCAGCCAAATACGCCAGGGCCTTTAGGCCGTATTTTGTCTTTTTGGAGAGCATAGGGCGAAGATAGGGAATTTGAAAATTTGGAAATGGAGCAATGGATCAATGGGGCAATGGAGCAATTTGAAGATTTGAAAATGAGTCGATTTGGGGATTTGAAAATGGGAGCGATAGGACAATGTAAAAATTCAAATCCAAACTTAAATTCGACATTGCACTTTGAACATTAAACGTTGAATATTGAATCCTAAACTCCTAAAATCCAAACAAATACGTAGTAGTTGACCCTTGAATCGCAACAACAATAGACCCAAACTGGAAACTAGCTGAAAAAACGGAAACCAAAAACAGTCGCTAAGAACACCAAAACCTTTGAATTTGTGTTTGATTTTTGTGTTTGACCTTGCACTACCCCAAGGCCTGATCTACGTCCGCGATAATATCGTTAATATGCTCCAAACCTACGGATACCCGTACCATACCATCGGTAATACCGCATTCTTCCCGATCCTTAGCCGACAGCTTGCTATGCGTAGTGGAGGCGGGATGTGTTACAATGCTCCGGGAATCGCCCAAATTGGCGGAAAGCGACAACAATTTTATGGAATCAAAGAATTTTTGACCCGCTTCCAGACCGCCCTTCACCTCAAAGGCCACCACACAGCCCCCGGCCTTCATCTGCTTTTGGGCCAATGCGTAGCTGGGGTGCGACTTTAAAAAAGGATATTTTACCCAATTCACCTTACTATGGCCCTCTAAAAAGGTGGCCAGTTCAAGGGCGTTATCGCAATGCCGATCCACCCGTACGGCCAAAGTCTCCAAGCTCTTGGAAAGCACCCAGGCATTAAAGGGCGATAAGGCAGGTCCCGTAATTCGTGAAAAGCGATAAATTTTCTCAACAAGCTCCGCACTGCCCACGGTAATTCCCGCTAAAACCCGGCCTTGACCATCCATAAGCTTGGTACCGGAATGAATGACCAGATCCGCACCAAATTTGATGGGCTGCTGTAAATAGGGGGTGGCAAAACAGTTGTCTATGACCAACAGCAGGCCATGCTTTTTTGCGATTTGTCCCAAAGCCTCCAAATCCAGGATATCCACCCCCGGGTTGGTGGGCGATTCTGCATAGATCAATTTGGTAGTGGGCAAAATATGTTCCTCCAAGGATGCCAGGTCCTGGATGTTGAAAAAGGTGTGTCCAATATTCCACCTGGGGAAAAAATTGGTCAAAAGCGTATGCGTGGATCCAAAGATACTTCGTGCCGATAGCACGTGGTCCCCACTGTCCAACAGGGCCGCAAAAGTGGAAAAAACCGCCGCCATCCCAGAGGCAAAGGCAAAACCGGATTCCGCACCCTCCATTAGGCATACCTTATCCACCAGTTCGGAGGAATTGGGATTGGCATAACGAGAATAA
>JBCCZF010000281.1:0-4982 GCA_039188035.1 Bacteroidota bacterium
GATATATTGGGCCAACCTATCTTAGGTATTTCGATTGTTTTAAATTCACTATAAAGAATCTATAAGAATCCCTCAACGAGCAAGGTTATGGAATTCAAAATTCGGTCAACAACGGGATTTTCAATACAATTTGTGTACCAACTACAGTTCCCGATTCATTATGGATCTCACGTATTTTCAAGGCATCCTTCCCGGAAAGGGATTCCAAACGTTCCCGGTTCACCTTAATAGCCATGGACTGATGATCGGTCTTGGGCCGTTTCTTTTGGGACTCAAAAATACCTTCCCCATTATCGGTAACGGTACAATATAAAAAGTCGTTTTTGGTATGAAAATCGATAAGCAACTCGCCGGCCCGTTTCCCTTTATGAATGCCATGCCGGATCGCATTCTCTACAAAGGGCTGTACCAACATGGGGGGAATTAAAATCTCCTCGGGATCCGGATTCGTTTCCGCTTGTATGCTAAAAACAAAGGGGTTGGGCGCCATGAGCTGTTCTACCTGGATGTAATGGCGTAAGGTTTTCAGCTCTTGCTCCAAGGTTATATGGGCCTTTCGGGAATTGTACAGCGTCTCGCGGAGCAATTGGGCAAAACTGTTCACCGTTTCGTTCATCTTTTCCGGTTTGCTAGGGGCCATGGCTTTTATACCGTTGAGCACATTAAAGACAAAATGCGGGTTCATCTGTAGTTGCAGAGCCTTTTGCTCCAGGGTAAGTAAATGGTTCTTGAGCTCCAAATGTTCGCGTTCCGTACGGTTGCGTTTACGGATGCGACGGATATAACTTAGCACAAAGAATGCCAATAGCAGAAGGATACCCCCGAAAAGACCCCACTGGAACTGCCATTGTTTATAAAACGGTAGGGCAATATGGAATTGAAACCGAACGGGCAGGCTTTCTTCCCATCGGTTGTTTCGGGATTGCGCGGTAAACACATGTGCCCCATAGGCCAATCCGGCCAAACGCTGACTTCCATTTGTAGACCAAGGACTCCAGTCGGAGTCGTTCAGCTTAAAACGGTATTGGATTTCCTTGGGATGATAGAGGTCTACCGATTTATAGGAAAACCCGATCTGACGTTGCTCGGGCGTCAATGGAAACACTTTTTCCGTATTGGCCCAATCCTGGGGATCGATGGAATCCACAACGGAATTGGCTACCTCCAAGGCCGTAAACCGAATGTCCGGCCTCCGGCTTTCGGACAGGGTGTTTCCGGGAGTATATCGATTAAGGCCATTTAAGGTGCCGAACCACAGATTGCCATAAATATCTTTATCCACGGCATTCAAACAGGTTTCCCCGCCTATAAAACCATCGTTTCTTCCAAAATGAAAAACCTCTTGAATGCGATGCTCCGCGTCCAGGACAATTTTATCCACTCCCCGTTCCGTACCCACCCATAAATAGCCCTGGCCATCAAACACCAATTGCTGGATGTTCCCTGATGCAGGCCGTTTAGCACCCGTCAATTTTTGGAATTGCAGGGGTTCTTCCAAAAAAGACCACCAAACGCCCTTGCCTTCAGTACCTAGCAACAATATATCATTATGGAACAACAGGTTGCCGATGGGAATTTCCTCCTGCAACACCTTTGGAAAATGCGTAACCCGATCGTCTTTTAAATAGCCCAAATCCCCATTTTGGGTGGCATACCATATCTTGTCCCCGTGCTGGGATTTCTGCCGGGTCAAATCCAAAATCTTACTATGGCCCAAGCCTTTCTTCTCCCCAAACCGTTTGGGAATTACGAGGCTGTCCTCTTCGGGATAATACCGGAATTTTAGAATCCCTTTTGCATAGGTAGAAGCATAGATCCAATTGTCCTTGCCCACCACGATATCGCTGATCCAATTGGAAGGAAAGCCTTTTTCCCGGCCCAGCATACGAATCCGGTTTCGCAAAAGTTGAACCGTGTCCCGTTCCACGGTTAGGCTATCGGTGACGCGGATCATTACACTATCCTTGGAAACAGTTCCATGGAACAAGAGTCCGCCCCCATCCGTTCCGGCCCAGAGATGCCCTTTGGAATCACTGGCAATGGTCTTTATCCTTACCCGTGGAAAATCCTCCGGATTTGGCACCGGATGTACGCCTAGGGAATCGATCCGCACCAGGCCCGCTTCGGAATTGGAAGCCCACAGTCCTTGGGCATCGCTATGAACCGCATAAATCCGATTTCCCCTAAGTCCATTACCTTGGTTATAATGCTCGAAATTGTTTTGGAAACAGGAATAAAATCCCCCGCCCCAAGTTCCGATCCAGATATGGGACCGGTTATCTTTAAAGACCGCACGGACATTGGGAACTTGTAAGCTTCGATTGGGGAAACCCTGCTTTTCAACAAAAGTATCGGTATCCAGGATACGAATGCCATCGTTCTCGGTCGCTACCCAAAGTTCCTTGTCATTTTGTATGGAAAGTGAATTGATACGCAGGGGTTCCCGAATCAAGAGTGGCCCGTTTTGTTTTTCCAAGTCCCATACCCAGATCCCATCATCATAGGTAGCGGCGAAAAGTTGCTTTTTATGGGCAAGGACATCCTTAAAATTGTTTTTCTGTATCCGTTCTTGTACAGTGGCCTTCCCGTTGAGCGCGTCCAATTTCCAAAGCCCCTGATTCGTAGCGATCCAAAAAAAGGAACTGTCAAAAAAAATGGCATTTACAATACTGGCATCCAACTCCGGATGTATTTGAAGCCGCTCCAAACCGGTATCCTTTTTCCATTGGAACACCCCTGTTTGGGTGGCCAAATAACAGGTATTTCCGAAAGGGAAAATCTGATTGGGCGTAGGGCAATCAAAAGTATTGAAGTGTTTGCCCGTTTTTAAGGAAAGTCCTTTCCGCGTTCCCACAAAAAGGGTATCCCCTATAACCTGCAATGCGTGTATGTAGTTGGATGGTATTCCATCTCCGGCCTTCCAGAGCCGGAACTGCTGTCCATCAAAGTTGCAGAGCCCACCTCCATGGGTTCCCAACCAAAGATAACCTTGGGTATCCTGGACAATACCGGATACTTGGGACTGCGGTAGCCCTTCCTCCAGGCCATACCCGCGCAATTGATAGTTCTGCGCCTTGCCGGCATGGGATGCCAGGGCCAGGACAAAAATGAAGAGCATATGGTAGATACGGTACACCATGGATTTTCTAATACGCTTGGAACGAAATTACATTGAAGTGGTTTAAACTTTTTGGATTTAAGTGAAAATAGGTCATTTTGAAGCTGAATGAAGGCTTTTTTGAGTTGCATAGCAGCGCTACGGAAGGAGAAAAAGACAAAATGCGGCTTCAAAAGGAGCATTTTCTAGCAAATTAGAAAAGTTTGAACCACTTCATTCATAATATTTGATAGAGTTCCTGATCTTGCATATCCGGCAATCGGTATTCCCCACCGTCCTTTTTATCCATGATGGGTTTAAGCACGCAGAGGGCGGTTGTCTTTCCTTCAACAAAGAGGGTATTTCCGGTAATCCGGGTTCTCCAACGATAATGCTCCATTGGAATCCCCATGGTAAATATTGTTTCCACCGCAGTTTCTTGTGTAAGTAGCCAGTCCATGATTTCGTTTGCATTTACCAACTTCGGAATTTCAGAAACGGTATCAAAAGTAAATTCCCAGTGCAGCGGAATATTGAACTTGTAACTGTACGGCACGCCCAACCCATTTTCCTTTCGGGTCTTTAGGGCCGTAAACCAATTGATATCCTCTTCGGGATACTTGGCTTTAAACTGCCTGGCCAAGGCCAAGGGGCCCGGGGATTGCGCCGTAGGGTAAAAACCATAATACGATTGTGCCAAATAATAGGGGGCATATTTGCTCCCAAAAACGGCAAACCATGGGGAAGCCACTACTTTTGGTATCTCCGCTCCGCCAAACACCTGTTTTAAAAGGCCTAGCAACATCCGGTTTTCAGCCAAACCACAGGAATGGAATACAATTCTGGTATCCGGGCAAATACCCGTGGACACTTCTCCGATTTCAGCGTTTATCGTGTTTGCCGATAGGCTTTTTAGCGAGACACGATCCCCGTGTTCCGTTGTTTTTAAGGACATGCCCAACCAAGGGTTACCATGGCTCACGATATGTACCTCCTCAAATTCCGTGCCCTTATCCCCTTCCTGGTTCAACCATTGTACCAGGGCTTCCAGGGAAAACAGATGATCCACTACCGGAAAACCCTGGGCCTTAAAATACGCTTGGGCCTGGGCATAGTAGCTGTTATCACCTTCGTCAAGACCGGTGATAAACACCACGGATTGTTTTTTTATAGAGATTATCGGGGACTTTGCCAAGGTTGTTTCCTCAGGAAATTCAATCCCTTTGCCGCCCCCGATAACCATCATAAGCAATACTACTGCAACCCATTTCATTTTCCAAGGGGATTCGTTTGGGTCGCCACCGCATTGGATATGCTGGGCGCACCTTCCTTTTGTAGCAACTTATAGCCGTTCCAAGTGTAACTGGTGGTGGTTAAACGCGTATTGCCAGGTCGTACATCAATGCCTTCGGCATTCGGCAGTTTTTCCGTGATTTTTGTCTTTAGGAGTATCGTACTCTTGACACCCTCCATATCCGATGGAAAAACAAAGGACTCGTCTTTATTGTAATTGGACCCCAACTCGTTTATGAGGTTGGCCACATAGGTAAACCTTCCATTGTTCCAAAAAATATACATCTTTCCCTGGTTACTGCCCCCTTGGGCATCGGCCACTTGTACCGTAAGGATATCCTCCACATTAAAAAGGCCTTTGTTCCCAATATTTTGAATCTCCAAAGGGTTGGATTCATGTCCGTCAAACACAATTTTGTCCAATTGCCTTCCATTCTTGAAGGCCCGTATTTGGTGTTTCTCCTCGATAAGGCTATCATTGATTTGGATCTTCTCCAGCCCATAGACGAATTTCACATCATAGTTGGCCTGGCTACCCAAGGTTTTCTGGGCAATGAGTCCGCCCCATACCCAACCGCTTTGATCACCGGCC
>JBCCZF010000282.1:0-4972 GCA_039188035.1 Bacteroidota bacterium
AACGACTTTGTTTACAGGCCAGGACAAGCAATATAAAAACGGTTACGACTAATTTTTGCATGGGTTTTATCTTGTTAAGAAACCGTTGTTTTCACTTTGTTGCCAAAACAAGGGTGTTAGAATTCAAGTGAATATTACTTTTTGAACAAGTCGTATTTTAAACCAAAGGTCAAACGCATGCCGTAATGCTCAACTTGTTGCGTTCGCCCACGTACGCCCTGGAAAAAACGCAAAGGCTGGTCCGTGATATTGTTGAGATCAGCATAGACCCGTAACTTGTTGTTTATGGCAAAGCTGGAATTGAAATCCAGGAAAAATTGTTGATCATAATACCGGTCCTCAAAGGAATTGCCCCCTATTTCGTCAATATAGGAATCGGAAAAATTCGCGGACAATCGGGCACTGAATCGTTTTGCGGCATAACCCAGTGATGCATTGAACATATTGGGGGCGGTATTGGGCAAATCAAGGTCGGTGCGCTCATCACCGTCTTCGTTGCGAATACCATCGGCACTGGAACTAAGATGTGTATAGTTCAGGAAGACATTAAAGTTCTTGGCAAATCCAGGAAGAAAGTCAAGCTGTCTTTGAACCGAAAATTCCACCCCGAATATAGAGGCTCTGTCCCCATTCAAGGGTTGGAAAACATCAAAACCAGCCGTATCCGGTCCAAAGGAATTGTCGGGAGCCTCAGAGATAAAAGTATAGATGAAATCACTGATTTCCTTATAGAACAGCCCCCCCGAGATTATTCCAATGCTTTTGAGGTAATGTTCGGCCATCAAATCAAAATTCATGGAAGTCGTGGGATCCAAATCAGCATTTCCCAAAATTATTTCATTGTCCGCGTTTACAATTTCCGCCCTGGGAATCAAATCCTGGTAATTAGGTCGTGCAAGGGTATTGGTCCAGGCGAATCGCAAAATGGTCCTCTCCGCTATATCGTATTTTAGGTGGATACTTGGCAAGACATTGGTATAGGAGTTATCCCCGCTTACCTCTTCAACAAGAATCCCCTCCTCAACGTTGTTGTCCTCATCTTCCTCAATAAATGTTAAACTAAACCCTTCGGAGTCCAACTGGGTATTCTCAAGACGTACCCCGGCCAACACACTAAATTTATCCGATAATTTTTGATTTTCCATGACATAACCTGCGACTACATTCTCGTTGATATCGAAATTTCCTGGTAAAAACTCCTCTAAAACAGATTCGCCATTCGTTGGATTCAAATCCAATTGCCCCAACCATATGGGATCTGGATACAGTCCGGCCGCATAGTCCCCCCCGACCAGGAAATCCGGATCTGTCTGACTTATGGTAGGAATATCCGCCATGGTGGAAAAAGTTCCCTCCAAATCGGGATAGGCGAAGAAGTCATTTTCGCGGGTCTTGTTCTTGAACCTCCCCCTGGCCCCGAACTTCACCGTCCCATCCCCCTTTCCAAAGATATCCGCGGGCAATTCTACGTTAAGAAAGAGATTAACATCATCCTCATCGGTGTATTGGGTCTCGTTCGTGATTTCGTCAAACTCAAAAGCGGAAAGGTTGTTGGTATTTCCAGGGTCTTCGGCCGTCATTATGGGAAACTCCGGGTCACTATTGTCGTTATTCACTATATATTCCGCGGTATACTGGGCATACCGTTCATCCAGGCGTTCCTCGGAGGCTTTGGCATAGGATGCCATCCAATCTACCTTGGCCGTGCCCCATAAATGGTCTCCGCCCAGTGTGTAGTTTTGCATCCTTTGATCCTCCAAACGGGTATTTTGGTTCCGGTTGTCATCTATCCCCGCCTTGGTCTCCCGTGCCACTTCGGCAGGAAATCGGGTAGGTGTTCCGTTGGTAATGGTAAAGTCCCCCTCGGGAACTTCATCGGCATCCAATAACTCGCTGGCTACCACATAGCGGTTTTCCCGATCGTCCCTCCAGTTGTACATGGTTTTCAGATAGATCGAGTTGTTGGCGTTGAAACGGTAGTCCAAATTAGCGGAAAAACTACGCCTCACACGTTGTACCAAATAGGTTCGCTGCTCAAAAACATTGGTATACGGATTTACATCGATCTCCTCTTCCTCGCCCAAGGTGTTGGTAAAACCAAATTCATTGTCCCATTCCGCTTCAATATTGTCGGATCCAAAATCGTTGTCCTGGATTACGGCCCCTAACATCCATCCGAATTTACCGTTCTTTGAGCGGTCTCCCAATAGGAAGGAGCCATTAAGGTTCCTGGTATCGGTGATGAAATTAAGGCCGGATCCCAATGTAGCGGAAAGTCGAAAGCCTTGCGGGGCGGTACGTGTTACCAAGTTGATGGAACCTCCAAGTGCATCCCCGTCCATATCAGGGGTAACGGCCTTGTTCACTTCTATGGTCTGGATCATATCCGATGGTATCAAGTCCATCTGCACGTTCCGGTTATCCCCTTCGGCGGAAGGGATACGGCTACCGTTTAAGGTCACCGAATTAAGTTGGGGGGAAAGGCCGCGTACAATAACGTTCCTGGCTTCTCCCTGATCCACTTGCATGGTAATTCCCGGAATACGTTTCACCGCATCGCCAATATTGGCGTCCGGAAATTTTCCGATCTGGTCCGTAGAGACTACATTGGTAATATTTAGGTTGGTGCGCTGGGTGTTCAAGGCCTTGGCCTGCCCGCTCAATCCTTGTGCCGCTACCTCTACCCCTTCTAGCTGATAATTGGAGGGTGTTAATTCCACGATAACACTTTCTGTCCTTCCATTGGTGACAACCACTTCCCTTTCCTCATCGGCATATCCGATATAGGTGATTTTTAGGGTATGTGTTCCTTCAGGGACGCTTACCAGGGTAAACCGCCCATCAAAATTTGATATCGTCCCTTTGCCCAGGGATGGGATATAAACGTTGGCCCCGGATACATAAATCCCGTTCTCGTCCGAAATGGCTCCCTGGACATTGCCGAACTGAGCCGTTCCAAATGCCATTCCCAGGACGGAAAAGACCGTTACAAGGGTTCGTTTCAACAAATTGTTCACCTTCATGATTCTTTGAATTAAGTTTTATCCAAAACTATAGTTATCAACGTCTTATCATAAGAAAAGGAAAGCAACAAAAGGGAAACAAAGGCTTGTACATGGGGAAACAAGAAGGCAACAATTACCATGGGTTAACAATGCATTAACCCTAGGCATAAGAACGCTCAAAAGCAATCAAAGCTCCACCATAAAATTCACCAATTCCGCCTTTTGGCCTATGGGCAACTTTTTCCTTAGGCGGTATCGGGCCACCCGAACGCTGTCCGGGGTTACCCGGAGTACGGAAGCGATTTCCTTGGAAGACATATTTAAGCGCAGCAACATGCCCAGCCGCATCTCGGCCGGGGAGAGATGGTGTTCGGAAATGGAGGATAGTTTTTTAATGAAATCGGGATGGATTTCCTTAAAAAACCTCATGAACTCGTCCCATTCCTGCTCCTGTTGTAGATTAAAATCGATGTCCTTGACCAAATCCTTGATCTTGGCACACATATCCATATTCTTTCGGCCCGCAATGTTCTTTAGCGTATTGGAAAGATCTAAGAGTATTTTGTTCTTCTGGGAGAGATGCAGACTATACCGGGAGAGGGCCGCCGTTTTCAATTGCACCTCGCGTTGGAGATTTTTTTCCTCAATACCCTTTTTATCCAACTCTGCCTTAAGGGTCCGCTGCCTATACTCCTGAAGTTTTAATTGGGCCTTCCGTTTCCTTCCCAGATAGGTATAGAGGATAATCAAAACAGCGGCAATGGCAAAAATGGCTATCCAAAGCACATTTTGATTGGCCTTGCTTACCTTGTTCTGTTCCTTTAAAAGTTGTATCTGGGCCTCCTTTTTATTGCTCTCATGAATGGTCTGCAATACATTGAGCTGTTCGGTGTTCCGTGCCTGGATCAAGGTACTATTATATTCCCCGGCCTTGGTCAAATGGTGATGGGCCTTCCTGTATTCGCCCTGTAGCGCATAGGCCTTGGATAGGTCTTTGTGGGCACTTTCCAGCTGATGGTTGTCCTGGATCCTTTGAGCCAAAAGCAAGGCCTTTTCGGTCTCGGTAATGGCCGCATCATATAGGCCCTGTTTGCGATACACATCGCCTAGATTGTTCAATACGTTTACTTCTTCCCGGGTACCGGTATTTTTTAGAAAGGCATACGATTTTCCAAAAAAATCATGTGCTAGGGCATAACGTTCCAAATCCTCATAGATACTGCCTATGTTTTCATTCACCAGGGCAATACCATGACTATCCCGAAGTTTTTGGAAAAGGGCAAGGCTCTCCCTTTGGTATTCCAGGGCCTGGGCATAGTCGCCCTGTTTTTCATAGCATGCCCCCAGAAGTCCCTTTGAAATAGCCTGACCTTGGAGATAGTCCAATAGGTGGGAAGTTTTCAAGGCATCCTGAAAATAGTTCTTGGCAAGTTTAAATTTGTTCAGGGAAAGGTGCACTTTTCCGATACTATTGTTCAAAGCCACCTTTAAGATATGGTCGTTTTTGGCCTCCATCTGTCCAAGGGCCATGCCATATTGGTCCATCGCCGCCGAAAAGATACCGGAAGTGCGATAGAATTCCCCCAGTTCCTGATGGGCCTGGGCAATTTCTTGGGGAGTATTCCCTTGTTCCGCCCGTTCCAGATTGGATTTAAGCTTAAAAAAAGTGGCGTCCGTTTTATTCGGAAAATCCTGGGCAATTACCAATGGGCCCCAACAAAAGGTTAGTACGGGCAATAGGCCAAGGAAAGAAAAACAGTGAAAAATGGGCGTTTTGACCATGTGAAATGGTTTTAACCCCTCAAGTAGATCAATTTCGGTTATTAGGGTATTATCCCAGGGTTATCAAAACTTTAAAAGTAAGGGCCTGTTTACGTTTTAGCCCCCAGTTTTGTTGTGGCCCTTCCCACCCTGACCGGAACGGCCGCCTTGCCGTCTAGGCAGGAGCGGGTTTTCACGGCCATCGC
>JBCCZF010000283.1:0-4956 GCA_039188035.1 Bacteroidota bacterium
CCTCACCAAATCCCTTTTCCTTTAGCATTTTTAGGTTCCACGCCCAGAGGCCATTGACATTGGAAAAATCGGCCTCTTCCAGCTTTCTCCTATTCTGTACGGCACTGTTTATCTCCACCATATTTACCAGCTGAAAGACCAAGGAATACAACTGTAGCACTTTTGGGGTTATTTCAATGGATTTTAAAGTCCCTTCCCCGATCCACGGGATATACCTGGCAATCTCCTTCTCCCCGTTTTCCTCCAACACCTCGTAAAGCGCCTTCAACAAAAAACGCAGGTCTGTATAGGCTTTTCCTATTTCCTGCTCCACTTCTTTCAAAGTAATCTGATTTTCCATAGTACTTCTATTTTTGAACCCTTGAAACCAAATTTCAAGAACGCGCGAAAAATACTCCATACCCCCTTAAAATAAAAGGGCAATACCCTGGATTATCGAAAAATAACGGAGACTCTTGTAGAAGGTGCTAAAATTCGCTGTTTTATTGATTCGCCTTTGTGCTTTTTTCTACTTAAGAATTTTGAGTCCACATAACCAAGAGGTCAATGCGGGTGAAAACTTCTTCGGGGGGTGAAGTATATTCACGTACCCTTATTTTCGGGGCGTTCATGGATCGCTTCTTTCGGTCTTTGGTGGATCTTTTCTATAAAGGTCTCTAACGGTTTGTCCCTTTGGCATATTCAACGGGGAATCCCCTATCTACCGAAGCGGCTTTTGAGCCAGGGGTAGAAACTTTATCTTAGTGCCGATGATTTCCTTCAAAAAAGACGGCGTCCACTGGGGTATTTTCGTCAACAACACGTCTGACAAGGCCACGTTTTTGCGCGCCCTGGAACAGGGCAACTTCCCGGAATCCCTAAGCTATTTAGAGGGAAAGAGGGGTGCCCTGTTTACCAAGGCCACCTTGGAGCATTACCTTACCAAGGAAAATCGGCATGACATAAAAATATTGACCTCCCCGAAAGGACAAAGCCTGATGTCCATGTCCAGTGGGGAGCAAAAAAGGGCCTTATTACACCATATTCTTAAAAGCAGACCTGGCTTTATCCTACTGGATAATCCTTTTGACAATTTGGATAAGGAGGCCAAATTGGATTTACAGAACCGGTTGGGCACTATTTCCAAAGAAACCCCGATACTGCAATTGATTAGCAGGCAAAGGGATATGCTCCCTTTTATAAACCGATATGCCACCTTAAAAGCAGGTCACTTTCTTCCTCTGGCACATGTTCCGGAAAGTCTTGCCATATCCCCTATGGAAAACATGGAAAGATTGGAAGTTCCCCCACCTCTATATCCCAAACCCCATATCCCCGCGATTTTGGTACATTTTAATAATGTGTCTGTTCGTTATGGGCATAAAAGGATTCTGAATTCCATCCAATGGTGTATTGGTAAGGGGGAATTCTGGCAATTGATCGGGAAGAACGGTAGTGGCAAAACTACTTTGCTCTCCATGTTGACCGGAGAAAACCCGAAAGGATATGGACAAGAGCTCTTTCTCTTTGGCCAAAAAAAGGGAACTGGGGAAAGTATATGGGAGCTCAAAGAGAAAATGGGCTATTTTACCCCGTCGATGACCGACAAGTTTACCGGATATCACAGTTTGGAAAACATGATTGTTTCCGGGTTAACGGACTCTATTGGTCTGTATACCAAACCTACCGGAGCACAATTGCGCTTGGCGGAAGCATGGTTACACCTCATCGGCTTAGAGCACCTTCGCCACACGCATTTTCATGACCTTGGCACAGGTCAAAAACGCCTTCTTATGACGGCACGGGCCATGGTAAAGCATCCGTCACTCTTACTACTGGACGAACCTACCGCGGGCATGGACGACCGTTCCGCAGCACTTTTGGTGCATTTGGTAAATAAAATGGCCCGGGAAAGCGACACAACACTTATTTTTGTCTCCCATAGAAACGAACCAGGTCTGCAACCCGATAAAGTCTACGAGCTTCAAATGACGCCCGAAGGATCACGGGGAATGGAGATAGAAAAGCCGTCCTAAAAAGAACGGCTTTATTACGGTTCGTTTGAAATTCTACAAATTATTTTTTGCCATAAAAGGAACGACTCTAGGCCACTGCTTTTTCCGCCTTGGGCGCAACTATTTTTTTCCGAATGGTATCAAACATTACCGGGGTTGCGATAAACACAGATGAATAGGTCCCCACAATAACGCCGACGATCATGGCGAACATAAAACCCCTTAGGGATTCCCCGCCGAAAATAAAAATGGCCAATAATACGATCAAGGTGGTGAGCGAGGTATTCAAGGTTCTACTCAAAGTGCTGTTTACGGCCAAATTGATATGCTTCCCTTCTTTCCAGCCACGCTCATTGATAATCTCCCGAATACGGTCAAAGACCACCACGGTATCGTTCAAGGAGTACCCGATTACCGTAAGTATGGCCGCAATAAAAGCTTGATCAATTTCCATATTAAAAGGCATGACCTTTCCGAACAAGGAAAACACACCCAGTACAATTAATACATCATGGAATACCGCAACAACGGCACCCAGGGAGAACTGCCATCTTCTAAACCGTAATAGGATGTACAAGAATACCACGGCCAAGGAACCGATTATGGCCAAAAAAGCATTGTTCTTGATATCATCCGCAATGGTGGGCCCTACTTTAATGGATTGTAATATGCCAATGGATTTTTCGCCGCTACCCACTATAAAACTATCTAGGGAAGTACCATCCGGTAAATACTTCTGAAGGGCATTGTACAGTTTTCCCTGTATCTCATTATCCACTTCAAGTCCTTCCTCATCTACCTTGTAGGGCGTGGTAACTTTGATCTGATTGGCCTCCCCAAATGTTTTGACATTGGTACCACTACCA
Organism: Bacteroidota bacterium; assembly: GCA_039188035.1. Classification (GTDB taxonomy): domain Bacteria; phylum Bacteroidota; class Bacteroidia; order Flavobacteriales; family Flavobacteriaceae; genus Ulvibacterium. Next base: position 2,861 of record JBCCZF010000283.1, read on the forward strand.
AAAACCGTATTTAATTCCGAAGCGATTTCCGATGGATTCACGGCCTGTTCAAATCGAATTTGATAGGATCTACCACCAATAAAGTCAACACCCTGCTGTAAACTATTCGTAAACAACGAGAAAACACCAATACCCACCAACACCAAGGAAATCACATAGGCAATCTTTCGTTTGCCCAAAAAGTTGATATTGACATTCTTGAGAAGATTCTTCGTAAGCGCTGTGGAGAAATCCAATCTTCTTCCCCTACCCCCAAGATACCAATCCACCAAAAGACGGGTAATAAAAATGGCCGTGAAAAGCGAGGTGACTATACCGATAAGCAAGGTAGTGGCAAAACCTTTTATAGGACCCGAACCAAAAACGAATAAGATCAGGGCGGTAAGTCCCGTAGTTATATTGGCATCCAAAATGGAGGAGAGCGCGTTGCTAAAACCATCCGCCACAGCTTCACCTTTGCCTTTGCCCTTGGCCAATTCTTCCTTGATGCGTTCAAAAATGAGCACATTAGCGTCCACGGACATCCCAATGGTAAGCACAATACCAGCTATCCCGGGTAAGGTAAGTACGGCACCTAAACTAGTCAAGACCCCAAAGATGAGTACAATGTTCAATAGCAATGCAATATCCGCAAAGAGGCCGGCCTTGCCATAATAAAAGACCATCCAGACCAATACAATGAGCATGGCGATCATAAAGGACATAAACCCACTATCAATAGCTTCCTGCCCCAAAGAAGGCCCAACCACCTCGGATTGGATTATCTCCGCCTTGGCGGGAAGTTTTCCCGCGCGAAGCACATTGGCAATATCTTTGGTCTCGTTCACCGTAAAGTTACCGGTAATCTCGGATCGTCCCCCGGATATAGGCCCTGAACTAACCCCAGGCGCCGTATACACTTTGTTGTCCAAAACAATGGCTATCCCGGTCTGGTTGTTAAAGGCGTCCCCGGTCAACTTCTCCCATGCTTTGGATCCTTTTATGTTCATGGTCATGGAAACTGAGGGCTTCCCAAACTGATCAAAATCATCCCGGGCATCACTTACCACATCCCCACTGATCCTGGGAATAGCATCGCGATTGGATTTTAGGGCATATAAATCCACCAATTCCGTTTCCTCGGATGAAGGACGCTCCCATAAAAACTTGGCAAATCGTATTTCCGATGGTAACAAACGGCGTATTTCCGGCATGCGAAGATACTCGCCAAACTCCGCCGTATCCTTAATGGCCACCTTGGCTATGGCATATCCACTGCCTTGTCCGGCAAGCAAGTCGAATAAAGGATTCACTTGATTAACAATATCCAGTGAATCTTGGGCTACATCCGAAAGCAGGGAATCCAGTTCGGATTCCGGCTTTTCCGGTTCTTCCAACGCCACCGTATCCGTATCCACAAGGGACTTTAAACGCTCATTGGCGGCCACAAAAAACTGTGAAATGTTCTGGTTGGTAGGGGCATAGGTCTCCCAGAATTCCAATTGCGCGGTACTGGACAACAATTCCTGTGCCCGGGCAATATCCTTGGCACCGGGCAGTTCCACCAAGATACGGCCGGAATTCCCTTCCCGTTGAATATTGGGCTGGGTAACTCCAAAACCATCGATACGCTCCCGAAGTACCTCAAAGGCCGATACAACGGCCTCATCAATCTTTCTACGGATAATGGGCTTTACCGCATCATCCGACATTTGAAAATTAATCTCGTCGCTTAGCCCTTTGTTCGCAAAAATATCCGGGGAAGCTAATTTGGTATCCCCCTTAATTTGGTCAAAGGCGTCAAAAAACAGGTCTAAATAGGTATCGTTGCTATTTTTGGATGCGGCATCCGCATCGGCCAAGGCCTTGTTGAAAACCGGATTTTTGGAGTCACTGGCCAGGCCTTTTAGGATATCCTTTACGGAAATCTGAAGGGTAACATTGATGCCGCCCTTTAGATCCAAACCCTTGTTCAGCTCTTTCTTTTTGGCATCGTTATAGGAAGTATACCCCAGAATGGGATCATTCCCTATGGAATCCAAATACTTGGCCTCGGCTACGTCCCTTAGGGGGATGTACTCCTCTACCGTCTCCGGAATACTGTTGGCGGCAAAGAC
>JBCCZF010000284.1:0-4934 GCA_039188035.1 Bacteroidota bacterium
AAGGCGTTCATTGTACACTAGGGAAATGTTCCCATCGGCAATCATTTTCTTAAATACGGCGAGCGCGGCTGAGGGCTCAAAAGTCCACATGGCGCCCTCTCCCTTATTCGTGCGCGTCTGTCCCCCGTCCGCATATTCTGATTTTTCCTGCCATTTCCAATTTTCGGGCTTATCGTAATACTTTTTTATCTCTTGATAAAATTCCCTGGAAACACCGCCAATGGCAATCTTATTCCCAATATCGGTTTGGCCAAGTCCCCCGGTTGTAAGCCCACCGATACGGCTTGTGGGTTCAATAAGCACCACGGACTTTCCAATGCGGCTGCTTTGAAGGGCGGCCACTATACCAGCGGAAGTTGCACCATACACTACGATATCCGCTTCCTGTGCCTTCAACTGGTACATCCCCGCACTAAGTACGCAAAAAGAAACGGCCATACAGGAGATGCGCCTACTTCCCTTTTGTCCCAATTCCATCCTAAAACCCAATGTCCCCGCTAAGAGCTTCTGTAGACCGTATATCATTATTCAATTTTTTCCATTACAGCCCTAAAATGTCGTTTTAATCCCATAAAATCGCCTTTTTGTATCAGTGTTTTGTCCACTAGGGAACCGCCAAGACCAACCCCTACGGCACCGGCCTCAAAAAAGGATCTAATATTTTCCTTGGTTACCCCTCCGGTGGGTATTAGTTTGATCGTATTTAAAGGGGCCAAAACATCCTTAATGAATCGCGGCCCCAATTGGGATGCCGGGAAGACCTTAACTGCCGAAGCCCCCAAATCCCATGCACGGTAAATCTCCGTTGGGGTATACGCACCAGGAAAAATCGGAATATTCGCGGAGATACAAGCTTTGATTACTTCCTTATTTAGAATTGGGGTTACTATAAACCGGGAACCTGCTTCAAGGGCAGCTTCAAGGTCGTAAACGGAACATACGGTACCTGCCCCAATGGCAAGCCCGGGAAATGCTTTTTGTATTTTAGGGATAATTTCCGTAGCATGGGGTGTATTCATAGTAACCTCTAGGGTGTATCCCCCGGCCGCTTCAAAAATTCCAGCAATTTTAAGGCTCGTTTCCACTTCCCAGCCACGAAGAATGCCTATTATTGGGGCTTCATCAAAACGTTGGGTAGAAAAAGTGGTATTATCCTGCATGATTCAAAAGCATTTTTCGTTGTCCGGTAAGCAGCGCCTTAACCAGGGTATCATTATCCAAAAGAACTAATTGTTCCGGACCTATCAGCGTCTCCAATCCCGTTTTATACAACTCGAACAATATTCCGGAAGCCGCCAAAAAAATGATTTGGCCCACATCCTTTAAATACCCCAGTTCATCCCCGATGAGCAAACCGCTTAAGAAAAAGTAATTGTCCTTTTTGTTTTTTTGCCCTACCACATCCCTAGTCCGTACGCGAAGCAGGTTTTTACCAATTCCACTAGCGGATCCCAAAGTAAATCCCTCCAAAAAAGCATGCTTTACTTGGGTATCCCAAACAGTATCCTCCACCGAGGTGGCCAAAATACTTTGCCTGCCCAAAACCTGGAAAAGCTCCCCGGTCATATAATTCCCGAATTTATGGAAAATCCCATTCCCGTAGGCCATATGTTTGCTATGTGTTCCCGGAAGCAGCAACCATCCATCGCTATGGGAACTTATGTATTCTACAAGCCCTATGGCTTGGGTTTCCTCACCCCGCATCATTCCGCTACCATCCTGGATCCCAGAGATCAGCAATAGGTTTTGATCCCGGACAATAGGGATGCTTTTGGTAACAAGTGTACTTCCATTTTGATCCAAGGGAAAACGGGCATACGGTAATTCACAAAGCCCTATATTAGAGGATCCCATGCCCGATGCCACCACTGGAAAAGATTGATGTTCAACAGGAAGTTTTAGAAGCTGTGTCCGTAAAAAATTCGTAAAAAAGCCTTGTTGATCCCAGGTAGATTGACCGTTAAAATCCGCAAAGCAATGCTTTACCCCCTGAGCGGATTGCATTTCCCAAAGTATTTCCAGGGTTTCGGTCGCTACCAAACGCATCCTAAAATGGGTGGTCCCCCAGTCAATACTTATAAAATGGGATGAAACGTGCATAGTGCTCTAACGCAACGGGTAAAGTAAACTTGGCCTTGAACGCTAAAATTAGGGAATTAAATCCAAGTACATTTTTGGGTTCCCTTTCCCAGAAAGGAGAAGTCCCTTCAAAAGTGTTTAAGAGATTGTTTTTTGGACCGCCCCTCCTTTGCCTCTCATGCAAGTAGCCGCCCATGTGTCGCAGAAACTTATTGGCCTTCGTAGCTTTACTATTATGCCGACTAAGGCCAGGGGACGCACAATTACCAAAGCGGAAAAAGGCAGGATCCACCGTTCACAGAAAGCACTGCAGGTTTTTTGTAGGAAAGAGTCATATGGCGCGGTGGTCATGAGACAATGATTTTAGGGCAAATTCAAAAGGTTTTCGTGGGTTTATGGCCAAAAGGAACCCTACAAAAAAATCATAACTGTATTTAAACGGACATATTGTTATGAATTTCTTAACTTGGGAACCCATTTAAGAGGTTTTTTTCAATTTAAGGCTTACGTAGAAGGTGTTTTCGGATTCAAATAGGACTTTGAGGGAACTACGGAACAAAAATCACTTTGTGTTCAAACGGCTGTTTGAGGATTTGTACGGTGATTTGGTCAACTATGCCAATGAGTATCTATATCATGTAAATTCAAGTGAGGATGTGGTACAGGAAGTCTTTATTTATCTATGGGAGAATTCGGAAAAAATCGATATAAAAACGAACATTAAAGGCTATCTGTACGTAATGGTACGCAATAGATGCCTGAATACCTTAAAATCCGTCAACATTACCGATACTGCCCGTGTTTTTGAAATGCAGGCCATTTTTGATCCCGATTATGATCCCGATCACCTTTTTGAAGAAGACCGGAATCCGGATTACGCCCAAATGCTCAAAATTTTGGAAAGTTTGCCTTCCCGGATGCGCGCCATAGTCCAACTCCGTTTTGTAAACAACTACAAATATGCTGAAATAGCGGACGAGCTCGGGGTATCCGTAAATACGATCAAGACCCAATTAAGAAGGGCCAAGGTGAAATTTGCCCAGCTAATGATCTCCCTGGCTATCCTATTGTCAATGCTCTAATCTAGAGGGGTGTTTTTTGTTATATTTTCTTTTTTTATATAAAAAAATTACGTTTTTATAGTTTTTCTGTCACCCATTTTTTGTTTTCTATTGTCGTTAAGGTATAGCGCATTAGAAAACGGATGGAATTTAAGCTCATTGTAAAGAAACTTAACAATACCCTTAACGCCGAGGAGAAAACGATCTTTGATGCTTGGTACAGACAATCCGAGGAGCATAGAATATACTTTGATCGGGTCCGGGAAAACTACCTCAAAGGGCATGACGTAGTGGACATTCAAAAGGGATGGGCCACGGTATCCTCAAAAATCAATGCCGCCCCCAAAAGAAAGACCGCCGGATACTGGAAATATGCCGCGGCCATTGCCGTATTGTTCGCATTAGGTTCCAGCCCCTTTCTGTTCAATGATACTCCCCAAGCCACCACCTTGCGCATAGATCGATCGATCAAAGCGAGTCCGATCCCAATAGGTACGGACAAGGCGGTTTTGACTTTAGAGGACGGCTCCAACGTTGCCTTGGAAAAGGGCAAAACATATACTACGGGAACTATATCCAGCAATGGGGCGCAATTGACCTATAGCAACAGTTCCGGTACACCGCCAAATACTGTGGCCTATAATGTGCTTACCATCCCCAGGGGCGGTCAATTTTTTCTTGTCCTGGCGGATGGAACCAAAATCTGGCTCAATTCCGAGTCCAAACTGAGATATCCCATCACCTTCTTGGAAAATGAACCTCGGCAAGTGGATTTGCTCTATGGCGAGGCTTATTTTGACGTTTCCCCCAGTTCGGCCCACAAGGGAGCTCGTTTTATCGTTGCCCAAAAAAACCAGCGGATCGAAGTACTGGGAACGGAATTCAACGTTAAGGCCTATGGGGAAGACGCCATGATCTCCACCACCTTGGTAGAGGGGAAAGTGTCCTTGCAGAAAGGTGCGGTTACCCAAAATTTATCCCCGGGCCAGCAATCCAGAATCTATCCCGGAACGGATGAGATCACCGTTGAAAACGTGGATATATACAATGAAATTTCATGGAAAAACGGCTTCTTTAGTTTTGAGGACAAACCCTTGGAGGATATTATGAAGGTCTTGTCCAGATGGTACGATGTAGAGGTTGTATATGCAAACGACCGGATAAAAAAGATGAAGTTCAACGGTGTTTTCCGGAAATCGCAGCGCATTGATGATATCTTGATGATTATTGAAAACACCAACGAGGTGGACTATGATATTAACGAAAAAACGATAACGATGAAGTAAAAAAAAGGGAATGGAGTCTGAATCTGGAAAATTTAAACCTCCACCCCCGTGTATCAATTAATTAAAAATTAACTAACATTCAAATGTATGAAAACTAAACCAAATGGGCTGCCCATTTCCTTGGTATTCAAACCCATGCTCATTGCCATGAAAATCCTTATCTTTTTATTTTCGGTATTGTCCTTTACTGGGCGGATCAAACCGGTCCCATCGAAAAGAAAGCGGCAGCCTGGAGCATCAAAGACGCGGTCATCATGGGGCTTTGGCAGGCGTTGGCCCTGATCCCCGGAACAACACGTTCCGGCATTACCATCACCGCCGGTCGCCAGCTTGGTTATGACCGCGAAAGCGCCGCCCGGCTGGCCATGCTGATGTCGATCCCCACAATAATTGCGTCAGGCACGCTCTTGAGCCTAGAGGTTATCCAGACCGCCGACATGGCAGCCGCGCGGGATGGCGCAATCGCTGCGATTTTTGCGTTCCTGGCAGCTCTCGCAGCACTGACGCT
>JBCCZF010000285.1:0-4914 GCA_039188035.1 Bacteroidota bacterium
GCCGGGATCTGGTAGATACAGACAAGTTCTTTTTGGCCCTTGGTATTGATGAAGCTTCCCAACGCACGGTGACCGAAGTGGATCAGGACAGTGAAGCCATACAGCTTTGTGAAGCCTATTTGGAGGGCGTAAACCAATTTGTTGGCGAAGGGCCTACCCCCATAGAATTTTATCTGACGGGATTGGACAAAAGCCCCTTTACGTTACGGGATGTATACAACACCATAGGCTATATGGCCTTTAGTTTTGCCATGGCCCATAAGACCGACCCATTGCTTACCAATATCCATAATAAACTAGGCCCTGAATATTTAAAGGATCTGGGAATAACCGTCAATGCGGACCAACTTAAGATAAAGAGCTATGCGCAACAGGTTCCCGATTCCCTTCAGAATACCATTTCCGCCACGGTCTCCCAGGTTTTGGGCAAAATAGACCTTCCGCTTTTTCAAGGAAGCAACAGTTGGGTATTGGCGCCCGAGAAGACCAAAAATGGTAAGGTAATCCTAGCAAACGACCCCCATATTGGATTTGCGCAGCCCGCCGTTTGGTACGAGGCCCATGTGGTGACCCCTACCTATGAAAAATACGGTTATCACATGGCCGGCATACCCTTTCCCATATTGGGCCATGACCGGAACCTGGCCTATGGGATGACCATGTTCCAAAACGACGACACCGATTTTTATTTTGAGGAATCGGACGGTTCCCGTTATCGGAAAAATGGGGAATGGGCGCCTTATGAAAGCGTTCAGAAAACCATTAAGGTCAAGGATTCCTCCGATATTACCTTTACCCTGAAAAAGACCCATCGCGGGGCCCTATTGAACGGTATTATGGATCAAATAACCGGGGAACGGCCCGTTAGTATTTCCTGGATATATCCCCAATTGCGCAATCGGGTTATGGACGCCCTATATGGGATGACGCATGCCACCAATATTATCGAGTTCCAACAAGCCTTGCCCCATATCCATGCCCCGGGGCTCAATATTATGTATGGCGATGCCGAGGACAACGTGGCCTGGTGGGCGGCTGCCCGTATTTATCGGGTACCGGACAGCATCAACTCCAAAATGATATTTGAACCCGGACAAGGACTACCCTTGGAAAAGGAATTCCTACCGTTTAAGGACAATCCGCATGCCATTAATCCGCCATGGCAGTATGTATACTCGGCCAACAACCAACCGGATTCCGTAGCGGGGATGCTATATCCGGGATACTACCTTCCCGAAAATAGGGCCAAACGCATTGTGCAACTGCTGGATGCCAAATCTGATTGGGATAGGCATCAAGTATCCCAAATGACCTTGGACGTAACCTCATCCGTAAATCAGCAGATCGCCGCCAATTTGATAAAATCCTTGGATCTTAACCAACTTGAAAAACCCCAAATTGAGGCTTTGGAGCTATTGAGCACCTGGAAAGGGGATTATCCGTTAAATAGCACAGCTGGTACCCTATATACCCGCTGGATCCAATTTTTCCTGGAAAAAACCTTTGCGGACGAACTGGGCGATGCCCTATACAAGCAGTTCCTGGTCACCCATTTCCACAAAAGAAGAATTGCGGCCATGACCACCACCACCGATTCCCCTTGGTGGGACAATCGCAATACTCAGAATGTGGTAGAGTACAAGACGGATATTGTACAGGAATCCTTTATGGCCGCTTTGGAATCCCTGCAATCTGATTTTGGGCCAGATATGGATTCATGGACTTGGGACAAGGTACATACCTTGGAACATGGACATCCCATAGGCCAGGTGGAAGCGCTTCGTCCCTTTTTCAATGTAGGTCCTTTTCCGGTAAGTGGTTCCCGGGAGACCATTAACAATATGTACTTTAGTTTTGGTGAAAGGGTGGTATACCCCGTAACTTCCGGCCCCTCGACGCGAAGGGTCATCGATTTTTCAGATATTGAGAACAGCATCAGCATCCTGCCCACCGGGCAATCCGGGAACCCCCTAAGTCCGCATTACAAGGATCAGGCGCAAATGTATGTCAATGGGGAATTCCGCAAGATGATGATGAACAAGGAAGAAATCATACAAACTTCAAAATCTTTGCTTACTTTTAGGCCTACCGACCCTTAACTATGCTTACAAAAGTCTATGGCAGTGCCGTATTTGGCGTAGAGGCGACTACCATAGTTGTAGAGGTAAATGTGGACACTGGGGTAGGGTACCACTTGGTTGGCCTTCCGGACAATGCCATCAAGGAAAGTAATTACCGCATTGCTGCGGCCCTGCTGAACAACGGGTACCGGATTCCCGGAAAAAAGATAACCCTAAACCTGGCCCCGGCCGATCTTCGCAAAGAGGGTTCTGCCTATGACCTTACCTTGGCCCTGGGTATCTTGGCCGCCTCAGGGCAAATCCAATCCGAACATATAGCAGAGTATATCATTATGGGGGAACTCTCCCTAGACGGTAGCCTGCACCCCATTAAAGGTTCCCTCCCCATTGCCATCAAGGCGCGGGAGGAAGGGTTTACCGGTTTTATCCTGCCCAAGGAAAATGCCAAGGAGGCGGCCATAGTCTCCGATTTAGAGGTATATGGGGTGGAAAACATCCGGGAAGTCATCGAATTCTTTGACCAGGGAAAACCACTGGAACGGACCGTAGTGGATACCCGGGAAGAGTTTTACAAAAGCCTGGAATTTCCGGAATTCGATTTTTCGGATGTCAAGGGTCAGGAAAGCATCAAACGCTGCATGGAAATTGCGGCCGCAGGGGGGCATAATATCATTTTGATCGGCCCGCCCGGTTCCGGAAAGACTATGTTGGCCAAGCGCCTGCCCTCCATTCTTCCGCCCATGACACTGTACGAGGCCTTGGAAACCACCAAAATCCATAGTGTGGTGGGGAAAATCAAGAATAGGGGACTGATGAGCCAAAGGCCCTTTCGCAGTCCACATCACACCATCTCGGACGTAGCCTTGGTAGGGGGTGGGGCCTACCCGCAACCCGGGGAGATATCGCTCTCCCATAACGGGGTTTTGTTTCTGGACGAATTACCCGAATTCAAACGCTCTGTCCTGGAAGTGATGCGACAGCCTCTGGAAGATCGGGAAGTGACCATTTCCCGGGCCAAGTTCACCGTTACCTATCCCAGCAGTTTTATGCTGGTGGCCAGTATGAATCCCAGCCCTGGGGGCTATTTTAACGATCCGGATGCCCCGGTAACCTCTTCCCCGGCGGAAATGCAACGCTATCTCAGCAAGATTTCCGGGCCCTTGTTGGATCGTATTGACATTCACATCGAAGTGACGCCCGTGCCCTTTGAAAAACTTTCCGAAGATCGCAAAGGGGAGGGGAGTGTGGAAATCCGCAAGCGGGTTACCGTGGCCCGGGAAATCCAGACCCAACGTTTCCAGGATTTGGAAAACGTGCACTACAACGCCCAAATGAACACCAAACAGATCCGGGAATACTGCCAGTTGGACAAGGCCTCCCTGGAACTGCTTAAAAATGCCATGGAGCGTTTAAACCTTTCCGCCCGGGCCTATGACCGCATCCTAAAAGTGGCCCGCACCATTGCCGATTTGGAAAACAGTCCGGGGGTAAAGGGCAACCATATCGGGGAAGCCATCCAATACCGCAGTTTGGATCGTGAAGGTTGGTTGGGTTGAAATACGAGGGGTACCGAACGATAGAGAGGCTCCTTGTAGGTCTACAGAAATACGAAATACGGGGTACGAAATACCAAACCCGTTATCAGAGCTAGCCCAGCAAAGTCCAAAATTTTTCCTATCTTATTGCTATGGATTCAATTGAAACGATTTATCAAATTGGTATTGCAATAGCTGCAATATGTGTACTCGCCATTTTTGCCACGTATTTTACCAAGAGAGGGAGGAACTTCCGGAGTAGGAGGAATAAAAAAGCAAGACGGCAATTCTAATTTTCTAAGCTGTTTTTGCGGGAAAAACAGGTTGCCCATACTATAGGCCAATTCTTCCTGTTGGGTTTGGACACACTTCAAAGGAATCGCAATCACTCCTGTACATGGATCAATATCGCCTCACAGCTTTTAAGGTCGGAGTTCAAGATGATGTTTTCGGCATCGGGGCCGTCCAATACTTCAATGGAGACCGTATTGGGCGGGAATTTCCCCAGGTTGTGGGCATATAAGAAAAGATCATTAGGTTTTGTGGGATCCAATTCCACCAAAACATTGCGTTTCGTGTAGCCCAAGGAATATTTATGGACAACGGCTTCCCCGTTTAGGTAAATGCTTACCACGTCCCCGTCCTTACGGCCGTGGTCCCATAGGTTAATGCTGATGTCCTTGCCGCTAACGGTAAGCTCCTTGATGTAGTTCAATTTTCGGCCATCGAACGTATTCCGCACCACCGGTTTTCTTTCCACCTCCACCAAATCCGGGGAGGTTATTTCCCTAGGGGCTTTCTTGATCGTAAAAAATGGCGTGGCATATTTGGCAATACTGTATTTGTCATCGGGGAAAAGTTCGATCCCGATCACGCGATAATTGCTGCCTGTCTGCAATCCGGGATGTAGGGGAATGCCTTGTACATACTGGGAGTTTTTAAAGATTCCCAGCTCCTGGACTACCATATCGTCCTTGGAAAGATAAAATTTAATGGTCTTATCGGCAGGAATGTTTTTGGTGTCCCAACGCAAGGATACCGAGTCCTTGGTGTTCCAAATCGTGCTACCATTGGGATAGTCGATTTTTATAGCGGTTCGGGCCTTAAAGATTGGGGCCTGGTCATAGGCGGTTTGCAGTCCATAGGAAACATGGGCCAATGCCGGTATGGCATTGAACAGTAGACATAAAAAACCATAACGCCCTAAATGGCTCAATGTCCCTTGGAGCCGGTGTATGGATAGCGGTTTCATAGGTAGTGAAAAGGATATTCTTTAATAGAAACGAAAAATAGGCCGC
>JBCCZF010000286.1:0-4873 GCA_039188035.1 Bacteroidota bacterium
AAAAAACGAAACCTAATTTAAATAAGAATGTTGAAATTTTATTGAAAAAGGGTTTTAACGGCGACAATCTTGAGAGGGATCAAAAGATACTGGATGAAGTTTCGGATAGTATTTTAAGGAACAATCCTAATTATCGAAAATTATTTGAAAATCAGGATAATTATTGGGTTATTAACAAAAAAAACAATATTGTCTTTGGCCCATTAACAAAGGAAGAATACCTGCTAAAAAGAGACAAATTACATTTAAGCTCCATATTAAACCTACCTTAATTTTTGCAATAGATGTTCTATCACTGGCTGCCCTGGCGAACATCTCAGCTCGCGTCGTTCCGAGTTGGCACGAAACTAAGAAAAGGGCATAATGAGTGTGAAGTGTCCCCGAAAAGTTGGACACTATTTGAGCATATCATCAAGGGTTGTTCCTGGGCGCCCGTTTGGAGATCCGCTGTTTTAATTTGGACTCCCCATCGACAAAAAATTCAATGACATAGCGGCCATCCTTAAATTCTGAGAGATCAATAGCCAGGGTTTCATCTTTGATCTGTGGAAACGGAATCTTCTTTTGAAGCTCTCCATCCTTCAAAATATGGACTTCCGCATCGCCACGTTTTTCCAGTTGAATGAATAACCGGGTGGTGTCCCGCACCCTTCTGGGATGCAGTTTCAAAAGGCTTTGTTCCACATCGATATCAATGTTAGGGAATTCCTTTACGATGAAATCCAATTGCTCGCCAACACCGGAATCACTTTCAAACCGATGCAGTACCCGACCAGTGACATCTGAGAGTTGCAGGTATCCAAAGCCTTGTTGGGGCATAAACCAGAATTCCAGCCCATTGTGCGTGCTGTCCTGCAAAACCATGCAATAGCGCCCCATATCCAAGTGCAGCGTATCCCTGTACAATTTGTCCTTTTCCGTATTCCCTGAATTCTTGTCGTAGACCATCTTCCCCCCAGGGGTTGCAATTTGTACGATGTTTTCCTCCGGGTTGTTATTGGTCTTATAGGTGACCACAATTTCCTGGGGCATTTCCTTTACGGATTGAAAGGTGGTTTCCAGGACATTGTCCGATTGCCATTCGTCGGTTTCCCCATTGGGTTTTTCAAGGCGGGCAAAAAAAGTGTTTTCCCCAAAATTGAAATCGATATTTCCGGGAAGGATAACCTGGGCTTCCTGATAGAAGTCCAGTTCCCCTGTCCATTGAAAGGTTTTTTCCCCAAAACCTAGGGAACCATATTTTATCGTTAGGGAAGTAAGGGGCTGGCTTCCCAGGTTTTTGATGGTGATAAGCGGCTCGTAATGGGCCGGATTAAGGCGATTGAGTTCCAGGGCATCGTTGGGAACTAGTATCCGTTCCAGGGAAACATCGAACTGTTTGGCCGGTTTTTCATATTGAAATACAATGGCACTAAGGCTCTCATTGGCCTGGATGTTATCCGTTGCCGTATAAGGTTCCATTTCCAGGTCTATGGTATGGGTGGTTTTGCCAATGGGAAAATCGATCAGATCCGGATGTTGCAGGTCGCCTGGGCACCAGTAGGCCCGATCAAAAATCCAGGTACCTCCTTGGGGATAGAGGTTGTTGTCCGCACATTCCTTCCACATGTCCCTATGGTCTATGGTCTTTCCATCCAGCAGCACCTCGCGCCAGCGACTACAAAACTCGCTGCAGCCTTTGGGGCGATCCATCCCGTGCCCCGTATGCAAGATCCGAAGTCGACCAAAAGCGGCGCCCGGATCCACAGGTACTTCAATAGGGGTAAGTGTCTCGTTAATGGGCTTTTCCGGGTTCCCATAGGCGTATGCCCCATGGTATAACTCTTGATATCCCAGGGGCTTGGCTACGAGATCCCCCAATTCCAGATTGAACCAAACATCCAGGTTCCATCCCACGGTGGTAGCCTCATACCCGCTATGGTTGTATTCAATTTCCACACTATCCCGGAGGACTGGGGCAAAGTCGGTCACATCAATACGCCAGTTCCAGTCCCAGTCCTTTTTGAAATTACTGCCATAGGGGGTGAGCATCTTACCAAGTTCCAAATCTAAAGTATCGCCATGGATACCGCCCGTCCGTTTTATGGTAATGGGATCCAGGTAATCCCAATGGGCAATATTGATGGAGTCCGGATGTCCCAAGCGCACATTCATAAAAATACGGCGTACGGGTACGGAATCCGATGGGAATATGGCCCATTCCACAAAGGGGTTGTTCCCACGGCTGGGGTCGCAAACAATGGTCATGTCGTCATGGGAGACCACTTGTTGTATCCTTTTTTCCGTTACCTCTTCCCGGCAGCCTACAAGGAAAAGTCCTAGTAAACAGGCCGTAACACTATTTTTTATTCCCATAGCTGGTAATTTAAATGGGTTTTATTCAAAAAAGTCCAATTCGGCTATGGCCGCATTTTTTCGGCCGTCCGCAATACTTTTGGAAGCTATTTGTACATATCGGGTTTCAATGGGCTTTTTGAAATAATGGGTCCGGGTTGTGGGGTCGTTGATCAGGTTCCCAAATTCAAAGGTTTCGTAGGCTTTCCAGGTTTTGCCGTCTTTGCTGACTTTTACCGCCCCTTGTGCAATCATGCCATCGGAATTGGCCGTTTGCGGCGTATAGGCAAAGGCCTTTAGATTATATGCTTTACCAAGATCTAAGCTGATGTAATGGGCACCTCCTTTACTTTTGGACATCCAAAAGGTGGTCGGGTCGGCATCAATGGCCAATGCGCTACTATGGTTATCGGTTTCGCTATTTTGGCCCAATACGTTCCAGTCTTTTTTGGCGATACCCAGCTCCTTGGAGGTAATACCGCCTCTTTGGGAAGGGGTAAAGGCGGCAGCCTTGATTTCTCCCTTGGTTTCCATGAAGGGTGCTGTGTAAATTTCCGATTGTTCATTGGGTTCGGAACCGTCGGTGGTATATCGAATGGTAACCCCTGTATTGATGTTCGCGGCGCTGTCCTCTCCGTGGGGCTTCCATCCAAAGTCATGCTTTTTTGGGGCAATGTGCACCATGCCGTCCACGGATTGGGTAATGTTCAATCGGGGTGGCCGGGTCTTATAGTAGTGCGCGGAGATTTTGGCAATGGCCGGCGTGTGCCTTGATTTTAGCACACGGACACGAAATTTATCCGAGGTAACCTCTGGAAACCTCAGAATACGTTTGTAACCGATATTGGTTCCCGAGGCCACGGTCTTCCAGGTAGTGTCTACCCAGGCATCTATGGCATGTTCCTCTACCCGTTCCCCTTCTTTGGTGATGGCCTCCTGAAGTGCAATTCGGTTAATGGTAATGGGTTTCGGCGTAGTAATTTCAATGGTTTCGCTTTCGGGATCCAAAAGCGTATACGTTTCAATGTTATCATCCAAAACCGTTTTGTTCCCAGAGGCGTTGTCGAACAAATCGGTTCCGTAGGTCGTCTGAATCCGCAGCCCCACTTCCTTAAGTACACGAACGTCCTCCGGTGAAAATTTGCCCTCCCTGTTGGGAGGAATATTCAACAGGAAGGTGGAATTCCCCCCAACGGAACGTTCATAAATATCAAAGACATCGTCGGCATTGCGTACTTTTTGTTTGTCCTCGTCCCTGTAGAACCAACCTTCCCGAATGGAGGTATTGGTCTCTGCCTGTTGATAGTGGA
This sequence comes from Bacteroidota bacterium, assembly GCA_039188035.1. GTDB lineage: Bacteria > Bacteroidota > Bacteroidia > Flavobacteriales > Flavobacteriaceae > Ulvibacterium. Next base: position 3,645 of record JBCCZF010000286.1, read on the forward strand.
GGTATTTGGCATCTTTAAGCTTTTCCCTACTCCCGATATCCTTTGCCATAATATCCGGGAATCGGTTCATATTGTTGGGGTTTTCCTGGTAGGGGATAACATTATATTCCGTATCCCGTGTACCCCCGGATTCATTGCCACACCAGCGGATGTCCTCCCGGCCAAAAATGACCGCATTGGGGGCCAAGGTCTTTATCAATTCTTTCCAAGCCGGGTAGTTGTACTTTTGCCCTCCCTTTCGTTTGGGATGCGCCCCATCGAACCAGACTTCATCAATAGGGCCATACTCGGTAAGCAGTTCAAATAGTTGGTTCAGGAAATACGCGTTGTAGTCGTCCACAGTAAAGGTAAAGGTGGTCTTGTTTTCAAAAGGGCGATTCTCCACTGGTCTTGGAATCACGCGATCGCTATATTCGCTGAGGTTGCCATATAGGCCTTCCGGGTTTTCAATCTGATACAAGTCGGCCGGCGAAAGATAGACCCCCAGTTTAAGGCCATATTTTTTACAGGATTGGGCAAGTTCCTTTAAAATATCCCCCCTGCCCTCCTTGTAGGGGGTGGACATGATGCCGTGGTTGGTGTATCTACTTTGCCAAAGCACAAAACCATCATGATGCTTTACTGTTATGATTACCATTTTTATCTGTGCCTCTTTCATCGCCTTGCACCATTGATCCGTATCCAAGGTATGTAGGTCAAAGACTTTGGGATCCTCCACACCATTGCCCCACTCCACACGGGTAAAGGTGTTGGGGCCAAAGTGGATAAAGGCGATATATTCGTTCTTTAGGGCCTCATATTGGTTTTTGGTAGGCACCACATGGGCCGCCTTTAGGATGATGGAGTCTTGGGTGTCGTCCGCATCTATACCCTTGGTAGAACTAACGGCCATCAATTGGTCTTGCGATTCATGGCAAGCCGCCAGGGAGACCATCAAAAGGATGGTATAAAATGTGCCTTTCATGTTTTTTGGGTTCAAAAAAGGTATTATTTGAAGCATATTATTTTACCTCTGAGATTTTAAAACTCCAGGCATGATGGCAGGGCAGTTCATCGTACGTAAGTGCTGGTACCTGGAGGACCAGATTGCCTCCCTTATATTCATAGGGAAGTTCCCCAGGGTGCCCCAACAGGGTAACCTTGGTGCTTTTGGAAGGTTTTACCTTTTTGATAATGAGCTCTCCTTTGGGAAAAGTGGGTGATATGGCATACAGCTCTTTCCCTTTTCG
>JBCCZF010000287.1:0-4855 GCA_039188035.1 Bacteroidota bacterium
AGAGTACCCAGGATAGAATTCTTAGGGTATTTGAACAAATGGGCTTTGATCTGCATATTCCGGTGGAATCCCAAAAGGAAATAACTACATTATTAAAAGGATTGGAAGAGTTTAGGGAACACCTGGGCGGGGAACTCTGTATTACCCTTATTTCGGAAATTGGCGTTCAAAAGGATGTCAACACCATAGATTTGGACACCATGCGCAATGCCATACTGGTACTCAACGACCGCTGCAAAGTAAAAATTGATTAGCCAATGGACATTAAAGGGGCGTATCATCTTACGTATTGTACCAACATCCACCCCGGACAGGATTGGGAGACTACCTTTGATAGTTTAAAGCAATACGTTCCAAAAATAAAAGAGAAGGTAGCTCCCGATACTGCTTTTGGCCTGGGGCTTCGTCTTTCCAATGCGGCCAGCGAGGAACTGGATCAGGGAGCCCGTTTTCAGGAGTTCAAGGACTGGTTGGACGATAATGGGGTTTATGTCTTTACCATGAACGGATTTCCTTATGGGAATTTCCATAATGAACGGGTAAAGGAGGAAGTACACCGTCCGGATTGGACTACGCGGGAAAGGGTGGTGTATACCCAACGTCTTTTTAAGCAATTGGCCCAATTACTTCCCGCGGGAATGTCCGGGGGCATTTCCACCTCACCCATCAGCTATAAACATTGGCACAGCTCGCCGCAATTGGTGGAGGCCGCATTTCAAAAAGGAGCGGAGCATCTAACGGAAATCGTCCTGCAGTTGTACCGCTTGGAACACGAGACCGGAAAGTACTTGCACTTGGACATAGAACCGGAACCGGACGGTCTTTTGGAGAACACCCAGGAAGTATTGGACTTTTTTGAGATGTATTTGATACCCAAGGCCGCCGCGATTTTACAGGATACTTTGGCAAGGGATACATCCGAAATGGAACGGCTGATCAAGAGGTATATCACGGTATGTTATGATGTCTGCCATTTTTCCCTGGCCTATGAGGAACCGGAGGATAGTTTTAAGCGTTTTTCCGAGGTAGGGATACGGGTGGGCAAAATCCAGGTAAGCGCTGCCTTAAAGATCAAATACGATGCGGAAGCACAGGAGGACATTTGGAAATATTTGGCCCATTTTAATGAACCCACCTATCTCCATCAGGTGACGGAAAAAAAGGACGACAAGGTCATTACCTATAACGACCTTCCAACGGTTTTGGAACGGAAAGCCCCCTTTACGGAGCTTAGGGCCCATTTTCACGTACCTATCTTTTTAGAACGCTTTGATACCTTGTTTTCTACCCAGGATCATATCCTTAAAGTAATGGATTACCTGAAAAAAAATCCTGCCATTTCGGAACATTTGGAAATAGAAACCTATACGTGGGAAGTACTTCCTTTGGATTTAAAACGTAATCTTGGGGAATCCATTATCCGGGAAATCCACTGGTTAAAGGGGCAATTATAAGATGATAGTCTAATATGCAAAAGACGGTAGTGATCAATGTTGTGGGCCTTACCCAACGTCTTATTGGGGAACATACGCCCCATATCCGGTCTTTTGTTGGAGCTGGACAATCGGCCTTTATACAACCGGTGCTTCCTGCGGTGACCTGTAGTGCGCAATCTACCTATCTTACTGGAAAATACCCCTCGGAACATGGTATTGTGGGCAATGGATGGTATTTTAAGGACGAATGCGAAGTGAAGTTCTGGCGGCAATCGAACAAATTGGTGCAAGGTGAAAAAATATGGGATGTGCTCAGGCGAAAAAATCCCGACTTTAGCTGTGCGAACCTCTTTTGGTGGTACAATATGTACGCCAATACGGACTATAACGTTACCCCTAGGCCCAACTACCTGGCCGATGGACGAAAGACCCCGGACTGTTATTCAAATCCAGCAGAACTTAGGGACCTGCTCCAAAGCGAATTGGGTACCTTTCCGTTGTTCCACTTTTGGGGCCCAAAGACCTCCATTAAATCCAGTCAATGGATAGCGGACGCTACGATCAAAACCGATGAACTGTACGACCCCACCTTAACCCTGGTCTACCTACCGCACTTGGATTATAACCTGCAGCGTTACGGTCTGGATTTTAATAGTATTTCCAAGGACTTGCAGGAAATAGATCGGGTTGTGGGACAATTGGTGGAACACTATAAAAAACAGAACGCCAATATTATACTCCTTTCGGAATATGGAATTACCAATGTGGACCGTCCCATACATCTAAACCGGATCCTGAGGGAACAGGGATACGTTACGATCCGAACGGAACGGGGCTTGGAACTTTTGGACGCGGGGGCTAGCAAGGCCTTTGCCGTGGCCGATCATCAAGTGGCCCATATCTACCTCAATGATCCCGAAATCAAAAGTCAAGTAAAAGCACTCCTGGAGCAGGTGGAGGGCGTGGAACGGGTTTTGACCGATGAATCCTTGGAAAAAGCACATTTGGCCCATGAACGCTGTGGCGACTTGGTTGTAGTGGCGGATGACCGATCCTGGTTCACCTATTATTTTTGGTTGGACGATGCCAAGGCCCCGGACTATGCCCGTATGGTGGATATCCACAAAAAACCAGGATATGATCCCGTGGAAATGCGCACGGATCCCAGGGACAAATGGGTGATGCCTAAAGTGGTCGGTAAGCTGATTAAAAAGAAACTGGGATTTCGAACAGTTATGGATATCATTCCCTTGGATGCAAAGCTTATCAAAGGCTCCCATGGCCGTGTTCCGGAAGCGTTGGAAGATTACCCCATTTTTATTACCAATAATCCTTCAATTCCCCTAAAGGGGAAAATAGCGCCTACCGATGTCTTTGATCTACTAAAAGGACATGTGGAAAATGCGGACTAGGAAGTATTAACATCAAGCAATGGCCATGGTCCTTTTTTCCCTTTTAGGCATTCTGCTAACGGATTCCAATGCACCTTCAAGCTTTTAAAGCGCTATTTTGTATATATTTAAAGGGTTACCATCCGCGAAGGCGATAAAATCGCGATGGGCATATGTGATATATAATGTTATCATGGATATATGATTTCCAAAACCGTTTCGGAACTTGAAAGTAGGCTGATAGAAAAATACCGGTTGCGTTGCGCTTCCATACTGTTCTTAGTAACGTTGAGCGCACTACTAGGGACAGGTTGCCAAAAAGAAAGGTTTGGGGAATGGTGGGAGTATACGATTGTATGGGATGATAAGACCCTGGTAGGGACTTTGAAAATGGATGGGGTCGATGGCGTAACGAAGGTTTCCTTGGTTTCCCTGGATTGGGGGACGTACGACCTTGAAAATGTAAGTGGTACTGCAGATAAATTCGTTGGTAGTTTTACGCTTTTTAAAAGTAAGGCAAGGCTTGAAGGGACGTTCAAAGGAGATACACTATTAGGTAACCTAAGGCTTAAAAAGGGAAACTATCCTTTCGTTGCCATAAAACTGTCCGAAATTCCTTCTGAGATCGATCGATCCGAAATCCCATACGTGCTATCGGATTCGGATGTTTCCAAAGACGAATCCAATATTGACCATGCCGGAATCCTAGCAAATGCCGATAGGAATAGTTTTCTGAGGGGGGAACGGATTTATGTGGCAAATTGTATCAATTGTCATGGCACGGAGGATATCGAAGGTTCCATTCCCTTGTCCAACAAGTTTTGGAAACAGCCCTTAAAGGCAGGGAGCGATGCTTTTTCCATGTATCAGAGCGTGACACGGGGTTTTGGTTCCATGCCTCCCCAAGTGGCATTGACCCCCCAGGAGAAGTACGATGTTATTTCCTATATCCGTCATAAATACATTAGGAATAACACCTCGGAAGTGTTTGTGGCAAATTCCCCGGGTTATTTGGCCGGTCTGCCCAAAGGAAATTCCCGAGGTCCCAAGGCTGGGCCATATCAACCCTGGTCGGATATGGATTATGGCCCTTTTTTGATCAATACCTATGAATTGGTCGATGGGGAAACGGGATTGGAAAGATACCATTCCCCAGGCCCCGTTCCCTATCCTGATGAGGATTACAGTAAGAACAACTTCGCTTACAAGGGCATTGCCATACGTCTGGACAAAGGAGAGGGAGGGGTTTCTAAAGGAAAAGCTTGGATGATATTTGACCATGATCTCATGCGAGTTGCCGGAGGATGGACCGGAAAAGGTTTTGTAGACTGGGATGGCATTCTCTTAAATGACAAGCACGAAACCTATCCAAGAACCGTCGGGAAACTTCATTTTGGTACTGCCGTGAGCCCCGGTTGGGCCAATCCCCGGACCGGCTCCTTTGTAGACCCTAGGTTTAGGGCGAGGGACGGTAGGGCTTTTGGGCCATTGCCCAAAGTATGGGCCGATTATAAAGGTTTGTATCACCATGGGGACCATGTTATTATTTCGTATCGCGTAGGGGACGCCCGGATTCTGGAAGAATTGGGAATGGAATCACATGATGATGAGGTGGTCTTTACCCGAACCTTGGATGTTACACCCGGGCAACACGACCTAAAAATGAAGGTAGCGCCGATCCAAAATAAGGTGGCCGTGATCGGGGATAATGTCCTCTTGGAAAAGGAAGAGGGGTATACCGTGCTTAAGATATCCCATGGGGCAACTGCACGTATCAAACTTTTTATTGGGGATACCTCGGTTGAGGATCTCGAACCCTTTATGGAGAATTCCGGGCTGCCGGAACCTTTGATCCCATATACGACTGGGGGTAACCCCCATTACATGAAGAAAATTAAAACGGCTATAGTCCCTGGGAGGGAAGGCGTATCGTTTGCCGTGGATCAATTGCTTCCTCCCTTTGAAAACCCCTGGGCCTCCCGGATGAAGTTAAGTGGAATAGATTTTAAGAACGGGGGGCGCACGGCC